>JAEWJV010000071.1 GCA_023386395.1 Bacteroidota bacterium | reverse complement strand
GGATCAACCAGGATATTATTCCATCCTGTTGCGGAAACGTTGGATGTAATAAATTGTTCGGGTATAATATCGGCTACAAATTCACCAGTTAAAGGATCGGGATAAATAACAATCTGATGCTGGAAATATTGAAGCCTTGTTTTATGAATTTTGGATGAATCCGTTTCATTGGAAGGTAATAAATGATATGTAAACAAAGTGCTATCGGGGCCATTTCTCAAATCATATTTATTGCCGGACGTTAAAGCAAGCGTTATAGATAAATCTTTTCCCAGATTGTTCGTTGATAAAGAATGGCCTAAAGGAAGCGCTTCCTGCAAAGAACCTCCTGCAACACGGCCTGTCAAACGAATGGTAGTGCTGTCATACAGTTTTACTGCATTCAGTGTATTATCCTGGTAATTAATGTTGTTGCCATAACGGTCTGTTATCTTTCCATCATTCACAAAAACATGATTGGTTTTAACGGCTTTTACTTCATGATAACCAACCGGCACATTAATGGTGAAAGCGCCTGTTGCATCAGATTCAATAATAGCCCCGTTATCCTGTTGTGCAAATATGCCGTCTATCTTAAACTGTGCGCCGCTTACAGGCACGTTTGAATTTCTGTAATACACATAACCACTTACGGGGAAAGATGATTTATCAGTGAAATCAACGGTAAACTCTGTAGCGCCCGGTGATACGAGCCTGTTTACAGATGCAGGATCGAACTGGTGCGTGCCCAACAGTGGAACAATAGCGTATGTAGTACCATTTCCGGTATAAGGAACGCCTGAAATAAAATAATTGCCTGAGGTATCTGTATAAGCTTTCAGGGAAAGTTGTTCTAGCGTTGGAATAGTATCTGTATGAATGGCAGCACCATAAACTATACCATCGTTCTGATTATAATGTGAGCCCTTGGATGAAATATCAAAGAATTGATTTGTAACAGATTCATCAAATCGCCAGTAAGCAATAAGCCCATCTTCACTTCCTGTTACAAGCCTGGTATAATCGCGTGCAACAACTGAATCCGGAAGCGCTTTATTCCACATACGCAACTCATCAATAAACCCTTTAAAATAATTACCAGTTTCGTTTTTACCAATAAGCAAACCCTTATACGGAGCGCTTGCCGTAATTGCAGCTGTAACGTTTGCTATAATGCTGCCATTCAGCATTATCATTACAGCATCTTGTGTGCGTATGCCCGCAATGTGTATGAACGATTGGTTCATATTTTTATAATCGCCTTTGGCAATAACGCCGTTTGCATTAAAATATAATTTACCATCCCCGTCAAAACCTAATTCATATTGGCCTTTGCGGCTTATAATAATTTGATTGGAAGGATTTGCATCATCGGGTTTTATCCATGCTTCTATGGTTGCTATATCATCCAAATTTGTTTTGAGCGAATCAACAGAAAGATAGCTGTTGGCAGCGCCATCCATGTAAATGATTTTTCCCTGGCGCACAGCATCTTTACTTTCCAGTCTCACCGAAACGCCTGCTACGCTTTGTCCGTTGCCATAGCGCACACGTCCATATATATTGCCCGTGGGGCTTCTGAAGCCAATAGCATATAAAGTATCTTTTGCATAAACCGGTTTGTTATTGCAATTTATCATGCCGATGATCCTGTAAGAATAATACGTGCCGGGTATTCCCTTTTCATCATCTAACTGATAGCTGCCGTCACCGGATGCGCTGACTGTAGCAATCTTTACATAATTATTCATCCCATATTCTGCACGTTCAACAATATAATTACTGAATGAACCTGTGGAATTCCAGTTCAGTTCTGTGCGGTTGGGGAAATAGCCTTTTGATGCGCTTATGCTTATGAGATCCCCGATATTTGAACGGATAATGCTATCCTTTAACGGCACCGCTTCCCAGGCTGTAAACCCGGAATTGGCAGGCGGAACAACCTGCACCATATAATGATATTCAGTGCAGGTTGCAATGAGCTTATCAATATAAAAACCCTTTTTAAAATCGGTTTCGCTTAGTTTAATTTCAGATTGCGTGTTATTACTATAATCAAGTTTGGTTATAACAAAAGAAGCGCCCGGCAGCCATGCAGTTGTATTTACAGGCCATATAATCTTTGCTGTATTATCAGGCAACAGGCCAATGCTGATTTTTGATGTATCAAATTTGGTAAATGGTACGCTCAAATCAGAGCCTGTTCCTACATCCCAGAGATGCCAGTCTGTATTGTTATAATCCCTCGACACGCGGAAATATATGTGCGGGCTTAAATTGCTGGTAATATCATAACTGAATGTGCTGCTTGTGGAATTATAGGGAATTATTTTTTCCGTTGGGTTCGAAAAAGTAAGATCGTTGGCTATCTGCAGTTTAAAATCGCTTTTTACATAATTACCTGCTGTAACCGGATCTATACCCCAGTTGAGTTTTATTACATGGTTACTTGTATCATAGTATCCGCTCATTAAATATGGCAGCGGGAAAGCAGGAACATCTATAGTGGGGGAATTCATATTTACCCGCCCATAAGGATAGGTACCTGAAATATCATCAAAATATGCCTGTTGCTTATAAAAATAACCCTGTTCTCCATTGGCTGTAAACACGGTATCATATACGAAATCCGCGGCAACACTATTATACAGTCCTGATGCCGGCGTTCCATTATCGTAAAACAATTGCATCCTGCTAACCTTATCCACATCGTTCAATGTTTTTTTATAGCCAACCAATGCGCGGGGTGCTATAATGCCGGTTGTAATAAACGTTACCGGCGCCAGTGTAAAAGCGCTCATCTGCTGTATGGTAACAGTTCTTGCCCCGTTCACCGGGGTTGTACTTGGGAACCCATTTGATGAATAATAAAACCATACGGCGCTGGCATCTCCTTCCTTTCCATAAAGCTTTACATTTTTTATATCCTTTATACTATTGTCTATTTTTATTTCAATATCCGCCCAGCGGTGCTTGTTATTATCTGTATAGTATTCCAAGTCAAAGATGATATGGGAAATGGGAGATGGTAATTTTGTAACGGTATTATCATTAAAATAATATATATCAGTATAGGTATTATTATCTGTTGTATAAGCAAGGAATATATTATGCAGGTAAGCTATTGGATTATCATCGTAAAACCTTACATACACATGAAATGAGCCCCTGGCAGCATCAAACGAAGACGTGTAAAAAAAATCATTGTTATTTTGCCATGTATCGGCAACAGCCTGTTTCGGAGTTAAACTTACTAATATCGCGGCCAGCAGTAATGATTTCAAAAAATAACGGGTACCCCATAAGAAGTTTTTTGTATAGATATTTTTCATGACATCATTTTTTACAGGCCTGGTAAGCAGGTGCAGTTATTTGTATAGCCTGTAAATGTAACCGGGAGTGCAGAGCCGGTCAATAGCTTAAATAAGCCATTTATTAAACTGTCGCGGGGCCTGAAATGTCCGGCATTCTATACATTTGAACATAAGAATTATTTAAAACTTTTATCATAATGAATGTAAAAGATGCCTACAATAATTGGGCGGCACAATACGATACTGACCTGAATAAAACCCGTGATCTTGAAGCAGTTTCTTTAAGGCAAACATTAAACAATATTGATTTTACCACTTGCCTGGAAGTTGGTTGCGGAACAGGTAAAAACACGGAGTGGCTGGCTGCAAAAGCAAAAACAGTTTTGGCAATTGACCTGTCAGAAGAAATGCTGAACAAGGCCAGGAATAAAATGTATAAGGGCAATGTTGATTTCCTTCAGCTTGATATAAATGAAGCATGGAATTTTACAAACAAACAGTTTGACATAGGCGTATTCAGCCTGGTGCTTGAACATATTAAAGACCTTGATAACATTTTTAATAAAGTATCTGAAAAAATAAAACCAGGCGGTTATTTATATATTAGCGAACTGCATCCTTTTAAACAATACACAGGTTCGAAAGCAAAGTTTGAAACGGATAAAGGCACGCAGTTGGTAACTTGCTTTACGCACCATGTATCTGATTTTACAAAAGCCGCAAACAAAAATGGATTTCAGATTATATTGATTGATGAGTTTTTTGACGATAATGATAAATCTTCCATTCCAAGAATACTCACATTATTATTTAAAAGGAAATAATATGAACGATCTATCATTCTTACCCTGCAATTAAAAACTATACCCTTATCTTAGACGCTATTGTTTTACCTGCAATAAATCTTTTAAAATAAATTTTTATACCGCAATGCTAAATACTGAAACAACAACAAGCACTGATGTGATACTGCAGCAGGCTTTTGATGCCTTCAATCAATACAAGAAATTGTCCGCGCAAAAACATGCTTCGTTTTTAGAAACCATAGCAGATGAAATTGAAAAGCTGCGTGAAGAACTGGTACCTATTGCCAATGAAGAAACAAATTTGCCGGCAGCGAGATTAAATGGTGAAATATCACGCACTACCGGCCAGCTTAAAATGTTTGCCAGGTTAATTACTGAAGGCAGTTGGGTGGAAGCGAGCATTGATACAGCCGATGCAGGCCGCACACCACCAAAGCCCGACATTCGTAAAATGCTCGTGCCGGTTGGGCCTGTAATTGTTTTTGGCGCCAGTAATTTCCCTTTTGCATTTTCCACAGCAGGCGGAGATACTGCCAGTGCATTGGCTTCGGGATCAAGCGTAGTTATAAAAGCACACCCTGCACATCCAAAAACTTCTGCCCTTGTTTTTACAGCCATAGAAGAAGCGATAAAACAATCAGGCGTTCCACAATACACTGTGCAGCATGTAACGGATACAAGTAATGAAGCCGGCAAAGCGCTGGTTATGCACCCTTACACAAAAGGTGTTGGTTTCACCGGCTCTTTTGCGGGGGGTAAAGCATTGGTTGAATATGCCCGCCAGCGCGAAATACCTATTCCTGTTTTTGCGGAAATGAGCAGCATTAACCCGGTTGTTTTTTATCCTGATACGCTGTCAAAAAATGCAGAAGCTTTGGCAGCACAATATGCTGCTTCCATCACTTTAGGCGTTGGGCAGTTTTGTACCAATCCCGGCTTACTGTTAGGTATAAAGAGCGAAAGCTTCGACAATTTTTTACAGGTGCTTGCAAAAGAAATTACCAAAGTGCAGCCACAAAAAATGTTGCATGGCGGCATTTGTTCATCTTATAAAAATGGATTGACTAAAATGCAGGCACAGCAAGGCTTTCAGGTCATTTCGCAGTCATCTGCAGGGGCTAATGATATGGAAGCAGGTGCATTGGTAGCCACCGTTTCAGCCAATAATTTCCTAGCCAATAAACATTTTACGGAAGAAATATTCGGACCCTATTCACTCGCCGTTATTTGTGATGATAAGGCGCAGTTAATACAATGCCTGCAAAGCTTAAAAGGCCAGCTTACATCGTCTATAATGGCAACAGAAAAAGATATTGAAGCATATGCTGATGTTATAGAAGTGCAACATAGTTTGGCAGGCAGGATAATGTTAAACAATGCACCAACCGGCGTGGAAGTTTGCGCCAGCATGGTGCATGGCGGCCCCTACCCCGCTACAACCGATGCAAGGTTTACATCTGTTGGAACAACTGCCATTAAGCGTTGGGTGCGGCCAATATGTTTACAGAATTTTAATGATAATATGCTGCCGGATGCGCTGAAGAATAATAACCCGCTGGACATTCTGCGGTTGGTGAATAATGTTTATACAAGAGAAGCTGTGAAAGAATAAAGCCTGAAGTTATATTTGGCAATCAAAACTTTTACATGCAGGGAACCGCTCAAAAAAAATTCAAACAATCGTTCAGCCTTTTAGATGCAACCATGATTGTTGCAGGCTCCATGATAGGCTCAGGTATTTTTATTGTAAGCGCTGATATGACACGCACTGTCGGTTCTGCCGGCTGGCTTATTTTATTATGGCTGTTAACCGGCGTGCTCACATTGATCGCCGCTTTAAGCTATGGCGAATTAAGCGCGATGTTTCCAAAAGCAGGCGGGCAGTATGTTTATCTTAAAGAGGCATATAATCCTTTAACCGGCTTCCTGTATGGCTGGAGTTTTTTTGCTGTTATCCAAACGGGAACTATCGCCGCTGTTGGCGTTGCCTTCAGCAAATTTGCTTCTTATATTTTCCCTTCATTGGGCGAAAGCAATATACTTGCCGACATTGGTTTTGTAAAAATATCGGCAGCGCAAATTACTTCCATCCTGTTAATTGTATTGCTCACTGCAGTAAACACAATGGGTGTAAAAGAAGGAAAGCTCATACAAACCTTTTTTACACTTGTAAAGCTGGGCGCCTTATTCGGACTTATCATATTTGGCTTTATGGCCGCCAGTAAAACCACATGGGATGCCAACTGGTCAAGCGGTTTTTCTTTCGGTAAAATGGATGGCGATATGCTGGTTCCATACGTTGGTTTTGCCGGCATTGGCGCTATCTCGGGCGCAATGGTAGGCAGCCTCTTCAGCAGTGATAGCTGGAATAATGTAACCTTTATTGCCAACGAAATTAAAAACCCGAAACGCAATATAGGCCTGGCACTTTTTCTTGGAACGCTCATCGTTACATTAATCTATACGGCCACCAATTTAATGTACCTCGCTGTTATGCCTTTGCAGGGCATTGCACATGCTGAAAATGACCGGGTGGGCGTTGATGCCGCTAAACTCATTTTCGGAAGCGGCGGTACTACCATTATTGCTGTAATGCTGATGGTATCAACATTTGGATGTAATAACGGCCTGATATTATCCGGCGCACGTGTGTATTATACCATGGCAAAAGATGGCCTGTTTTTTAAGCAGGCAGGAAAATTAAATAAGAATGCAGTGCCTGCACGCGGCTTATGGATTCAATGCCTGTGGGCAAGTGTTTTATGCTTAAGCGGTAAGTATGGCGATCTGCTGAACTATATTATTTTTACAGTGCTTATCTTTTATATTCTTACCATAATCGGCATATTTATTTTGCGCAAAAAACGGCCTGATATCCCACGCTCCTATAAAGCTTTTGGCTATCCTATATTGCCGGCATTATATGTAATTGCAGCATGCATTATTTGCATTGCTTTATTAAGGTATAAACCAGATTATACCTGGCCGGGTTTAGGAATCGTACTATTAGGCATTCCGATTTATTATTTTGTTTGGAAACATAAGCATGTAAT
>JAEWJV010000025.1 GCA_023386395.1 Bacteroidota bacterium | reverse complement strand
CTTAGTTTTTTTACACACATTACCGGAGAAATGGGTGTGCACCAGTTTGTGTTTTTAGAACGTGTGGAAGGCTACGGCGTTGAGATAATGAAGGGTTATAATTTTGATAGCCGCGATACGATGTGGCTGTTCTCGCATTCAGGTATAAATAATGTAAACATTGATGTGGCGTTGGAAGCAAAAAAGAAAGGAATGAAAGTAATTGCATTTGGTTCGGCTGCTGCCGCAAAAGGAAAGCAAACACGCCATTCAAGCGGCAAAACTATTTTTGATATTGCAGATATTGTAGTGGATACCTGCGCGCCGGTTGAAGATGCTTCTGTTACGCTAAAAAATCATCGCGATAAAATTAGCCCTGTGTCCACAATGGCGTTTGTTACATGTGTGTGGATGACCGTTACAACTGTTGCCGAAATATTAGCAGACCGCGGTGTAAAATTATTTATTCATCCTTCGCATAATGTGCCAGGCGATGCAACTGCAAAACAAAGATTGGAAGAGGCTTTGGCAGAATATAAGAAAAGAATAGCGGGAGTGTAAAGAATAATTTTTTGCTACATCATTCATCCCCCTTACCATGGTTCGTGTCCTCACGAACCATTTTACTTTTATTAAAGCTTATTTTTAAGAATGGATTACTTCAAAGAAAGAAGAAAATCATTTATTGAAATTGGTAATGTTTATTTCTGGACAGCTATAATAAATAGTCGCAGGGCCGCATGCTGCACACAAGGGCTATGCTATGAAGACCCTGCTACGACAGAAAAATTTTTCATTTAAAAACTGCTCTTATTTTTTTAAGCTCATCAAAATCAATTTTTAATTCTGATATTTTAGGAGTAAAAGATAATTCTTCAGGACTGCTATGTCCATCAATACAAACGCAACATTTTTCATAGATATCGTTTAGCGCACTCTTATATTCATCTATTTTATTTCCGTTTACTCTTAAGAGGGAGGGGAACGCCACACCTTTTCGGTAACGCTTAACAGTGTTTTGAAGTAACTTATCTTCCACCGTAATTTCGATAGCAGAACGGAGATGACCGTATCCCCTTGCTGCTAAATTTGCTTCATCTTGCTCTTGCAATTTCTCTTGTAAAAGAAGGTTTAATTTCTTTTCATAATCACGAAACGAGTTCACCTCTTCAACCTCATCAAGAACACCTGTCACATCAAAATTCTCTTTCACTTTATGAAATGTGAATTCAATTTTAGCCTGATTGTTTGTTGCTAATTCTGATTGTTGAATAAAACTATGAAGTAGTAAAATACTATGAGTAAAAACAATTACTTGTCTTTGTTTAGAAAGTTCAATAAATCGCTTCGCAACTTCATCGATTATTCGATGGTCAAGTGAATTTACTGGGTCATCAAATATTACTGGTGCTTTTACACTGTCCAATTGCAACTCTGTCATAAATTCAGCTAATGCAATTGCCTTCTGTTCACCTTCGCTTAAAATTTCCGTTAGCGCATGTGAGCTGATTCTTGGCGAAACTTATGAGTTACCTCTTTCTGTTCCAAAATTTATTTCAACTAATAAATTTGATTTACGTAATGCCTTTAATTCATTTTTAAAAATGTCTTTAAAATTCTGTTGGACCAAATGTTCTCTTGCTTCAGTGGTTTTTCTGCTGATTGAGTAAGAGTTAAAACTGGCAGCATGAGACGAAAGAATAGAAACAATTTTATGATTTTGAATTCCTTTTTTTACTTCCTCAGTTTTATTAGAAAGCAATTTTCTATCCTTTAATTCAGCAATTTTATTTTTTAATTGAATTTCCTTTGTTGAAAGATTTGATAAAGAGCTTTTCTTTTCATTTAGCGAAGTATTTAACTCAGCATTTTTGTTTTCAAGAAACTGTATGTATGTTGAATAATCAAAACCGAAAATTGTATCTTCTCCAACGCTATCAGTAATAAATTTTGTTTTGTATTCTTCTAATGATTTATTGTAGCTTTTTATTTCAGATGGTTGTATCGGATTTTTATTTTCATCAATACCAAATGTTGGCTGATGAAAAATAAGGTTAGTTTCAATTTGTGTAACCTGTTTAATAAGAGTTGCTTTTTGTTGTTTAAGTAATGATAAATTCTCTTGAGTTTTATCATTTAGTAAGATTCTATAATTCTTTAAAAGTTCCTGAGCAGAATTATTAAGTGGTTGCAAACAATAAACACATATATCGCCCGTGCTTGGATAACTAGATTTATCTATGGTTTTGATATAATATTCTGCTGATTGTATGAATAATTGAAACTCATTTGTTTGGTAAAATTCAATGCCGTTTGCTTCGGCAATTTCTTTAATCCCCATTTGAGTTTTGCCTTCCAATATTTTAATTTGTTTATTTAGATTAATGAGAGTTTGCCAATTAGCAGCAGTAAACTTTACTTGAGCAGACTGTATTCTTTTAATTAATGTTTCAATTTCAGATATTGAAGAAGTTAATGCTTGAATTTCATTTTGTATTAAAGCCTTATTTAAATTCGACAGTTCTTTTTCTTTTGTTTGCAACTCTGCTGAGTGTTCTTCATTAAAAGTTGAAAGCTCTACAAGCTTTTGTTCATTTGATGTTTTTGATAAGGAAGAAATAAAAACTTGTTGAGGTGTTCCTAAGTTTAAAGAATCAATCCATGCAAAAGAAGTGGGATGCGATGCTATTTTTGCATTCAAAAATTTGGTTAATTCTTGTAGCTCTGATGTTATTAAGCTAAATAAATGAAAGCCAATTGGTGAAACTAATAATTGTCTATCTGAAAGAGAAATTTGAACGCAACTACTATTAAATACAGAAATATTTTCTAAGTCTTCATTTTTGTTTGCTCCATCCCATACAAACGTTTGGTCAGCGTCATTTGCTTTAAATTTTATTGTTGCGGCTTTTGCTTCGCGTCCTGAAAATATATTTGATAGAATATTATTGTTGATATCATAACTAAAACCGAGCGATTTAAGAATACGGCTATAGCCTGTCTTGCCAGTTCCGTTCTCACCATAAATTACTGTAATATTATTGGCAAAGTTTAGTGTTTGATTTTTTGCAAGTCTATTGACTCCGGTAATGTTTGAAATTGAATTCAAAATTATTCGCTTATCTGTTGGCGCATAGGCTGGTTTTGTTATTTTCAATGCGGGCAATCCGGAATAAAGATTAATTGATTGCAGGAAATAGTTAAAGACAATTTCTCTATTCGAAGTTTGTAAGTTGCATTCATCACCAACAATGTTACTCACTAAAAGTTTGCTCCAGTCACCGTGACTTTCAGCCCACTCCCAAAGAAAATCTTCGATTTGTTTTCTATTTGTAGTAGTTGATGCCATTGAGTTTAGTTTTGGTTATTATGTGCAATTTAAAATTTAATAGTTGGAGTATAGTTGGATTAATTGATAATTGTTGAAGAATATATATTACTCAATGGCTGCCCGATTGAAGTGGATACCCCGCTGAAGCTTTTGTGTATCAGCTTTTGTGGCGGAGTAGAAACGTAAAGCGGGAACAAATGTTGAACAACGAATCAACTGCTCACAGCCTCAAGTAATTTATTACAACAGATCGCTTCATTCCTCGCAATGACGGCACTCCTCCTCAATGACGTTAATTCCTCGTCACTACTTCATCTAAATTCAACATGGCGTTGGCGACAACAATTAAAGCGGCAGTTTCGGGATTGGTTGCAGGGCGGCAAGTTTAGCGGTTCAATGGTTATATACCATCCATGTATAACCTTGTGCCTGGCACGGGACGCTGCTTTTTTTCAGTGCAATTATCCTGTGTATCCTAACCGTGCAGGATTAATGTACCTTACTTTCCTCATTTTTTCAAAAAGTATACTTCCCTTTCACCGGATGAATAAAAAGAAACATTTTCCTGTAAATATTACATGTTTTTCCCGGGATTCTCTATTCTTATTTATGTGCGCTGTAATCATTTTTGCACCTGTAATTTTATTAATCAAACAGGTACAAAATGACTAACATCGCATCTTTATTTCTTCGTTTATCGTTGTCGGCCGGGTTCTTGTCAGCCGTAGCC
>JAEWJV010000299.1 GCA_023386395.1 Bacteroidota bacterium | reverse complement strand
GTTCAGGGATAGATAATAGAGAAAGATAGGTTGCATTTACCAACTGGTATAAAATAATGATTGTTATTATGCCGATAACAATGCCCTTTGGCAAATTGCGTTTGGCATCTTTTATTTCACCGCCAACATAACCTGCAGAAGCCCAACCCTGGTAACCCCAGAATGCAGCCAGCATTGCTGTAAACACGGCACTCACTGTAACAGGTGTGTTATTATCAACCGCCATAGATATACGTCCTATATCGGCGGCATTGCTGGCCAGGCCAAAAACAATTATCGTAAAGATGCTGCCAAACACTAATATCAATATACCCATGCTTACTTCAGCGCCGGCCTTAATGCCAAGGCTGTTCAGCCATGTAAGCAATATAATCAGTAAAATAGCCACCAGCTTAACGCTTAGATCAGCAAAGGGATAAAATATGCCGCCAATACTTACATCTGCCATTGAAGGCAAGAGCTCAGGAAAATGCACAACACTGTTAAGCGATTCTGCAAATACATAGGCCAGCGCAGAAATAGCGGCGGTTTGTATCACGGCAAACAAACTCCATCCAAATAAAAAGGCAAAGAACTTGTTGTATATTTTCTGATAATAAGAATATTCACCACCCGTATCGGCAAGCAGGCCGGCCACTTCAGCATTGCATAGTGCCCCAAACAAGCTAATAATACCCGCAAGTACCCAGCAAACAAGCACCCAGCCTGAAGAATGCAATTCAGCCGTCATAGGTGCCACCTTTTTATATACACCGGAGCCAATAATATTTCCTATTACAAGCACAATTACCAGTTGCAGGCCCAGTGAACGGTTAAGTTTTGGTGTACTCATTATTTATTTTTTGTTTGATTACAATATTAACTGATTAATGCTTTACATAAAAACGCTGATTGTGAATTAAATTCCGGAAGGCAACCGATGAAGATGTAGGGCTAAGGCATGATAAACTGTTAAACATAAAAACTACCGTTTGCATAACAGTTTACAGGCATGCGCAAAATGTTTTTTTACATTCGCTGAAAAATTATTTGATATGATACGCAATCACGAAATTGATTATAGAATTTTTGGCGAAGAACTACAGTATGTGGAAGTAGAACTCGATCCCGGTGAAACAGCAGTGGCAGAGCCCGGTGCTTTTATGATGATGGATGATGGCATCAGCATGCAAACTATTTTTGGTGATGGCAGCCAGCAACAGGATACCAGTTTAATGGGCAAATTATTTAGTGCAGGCAAGCGCATGCTGGTGGGTGAAAATTTATTCATGACGGCTTTTACCAATACATCGCAAGGTAAAAAACATGTAAGCTTTGCTTCACCCTATACAGGCAAGATAGTACCGCTTAATCTTTATAACCTGGGTGGAAAAATAATTGCACAGAAAGATGCTTTTTTATGCGCTGCCAAAGGTGTAAGTATTGGCATTGAATTTCAGCGCAGGCTTGGTACAGGCTTATTTGGCGGCGAAGGTTTTATTATGGAAAAAATAGAAGGCGATGGCATGGCTTTTTTACATGCCGGCGGCTTTGTACAGGAAAAAGAATTGATGCCGGGTGAAACCTTAAAAATTGATACGGGCTGCATCGTTGGCTTTACGGGCAGCGTTGATTACGACATTCAGTTTATCGGTGGCATTAAGAATTCTATATTTGGTGGTGAGGGCTTGTTTTTTGCGGTTTTACGCGGCCCCGGCAAAGTGTGGATACAATCCTTGCCTATCAGCAGGCTGGCTTCCCGCATACTGGCTTATGGCACTTATAAACGCAAGGAAGAAGGCAGTATTTTAGGAAGGTTTGGTAATATGCTTGATGGCGATGGATATTGATTAAGACTGAAAGTCCGAAAGATGAATTTCTTTCGGGCTTTCAGCTGTTGCCAGAAAACATTCAGCGATATTAAATACCTATCATTCTTCTTTACAATTAACCATTCGCAACGGCTTTCCGCTAAAGCTTAAGCTGCTCCTGTTTGTGAAAACCATTTTGCCACCTTCCTCGCGCATATCGCCATAGCCTTCAATAAAAGCTGACTCCCGTCTTAAAAAAGCTACCTCCCTCGTTGAGGTTACCCCTTCGCTGTTGAAAATATAATCGGCTATTAAAGTGTCGCCATACATATTGCCTTTGATGGTGCCGCTGTTTTTATCTTTTTCATAATAATTATATACAAGCGAACCTGTAATAACTTTCGATTGACTGAAGATGCTTAAAAATACCGTGTCTTTGCCATTTATATTTTCATAACATTCTGATATAGTTTCTGCAGGCGATGAAGTTCCTGTATCATAGTCTTTTATTGTATCTGCACCGTTATTAGTTTCACTATCACTGTTATTGCAGGCAACACAGGTCATTAATAAAAAAAGCAGGCTATATTTCATCTTACTTATTTAGCTTCACAAGATATAAAAAAGAGACGCTGCATAGCCGGTGGCGCTGCAGTTAATATTTTTTAAAGCCATTATATCGAAATTAATCTTTCATTAGGTTTGCTGCTTTCAAAACAATAAATACTTCTTTGTGATAAAGGAAAAAATTTTGGTGATAGGCGCCAGCGGACAGATAGGTGTGGAACTAACCATGGCGTTGCGAAAAATTTATGGGAATGCCAATGTTATTGCCAGCGACCTGCGGGAAGAAAACCCATTGCTGCACGGTACAGGGCCTTATGTTTCGCTTGACGTAATGAACAAGGAAATGCTGCATGTGCAGGTAATACGCCAGAATGTTACACAGATATACCTGCTTGCTGCCATACTTTCTGCAACAGGTGAAAAGAATCCAAACCTTGCCTGGAACCTTAATATGCAGGGCTTGCTGAATGTATTGGATATAGCAAGGGAAGAAAACCTGCAAAAGGTTTACTGGCCAAGCAGCATTGCTGTTTTCGGCCCCACATCACCCAGGAAAAATTGTCCGCAGCAAACTATAATTGAACCCATAACCGTTTATGGTATTAGCAAATATGCAGGCGAATTCTGGTGCAATTATTATAACAAGCGTTTTGGCGTTGATGTACGAAGCCTGCGTTATCCGGGTTTGATCAGTTATAAATCAGATCCCGGCGGTGGCACTACAGATTATGCGGTTGAAATATATCATGATGCCATAGAAGATAAAAAATATACCAGCTTTTTAAAAGAAGATACTTATTTACCCATGATGTATATGCCCGATGCCATTCGCGCCACGATGGAATTAATGGAAGCGCCGGCAGATAAAATTTCCATTCGCACATCCTATAACATTTCAGGCATAAGCTTCTCTCCTGCTGAAATTGCAGCGTCTATAAAAAAGCACATCCCTGAATTCGAAATAATTTACCAGCCGGATTACAGGCAGGCCATTGCAGATAGCTGGCCGCAAAGCATTGATGATGCTGTTGCCCGCACAGACTGGGGATGGAAACATGAATATGATCTTGAAAAAATAACTGCAGATATGCTGAAAAACCTGCAACAATAATAAGCTTATGCGCACTTTGTTATCCATACTGTTCTGCTGCATTATATATAATGTTTTTGCACAGGATGACATTCCCGATTACAGGACCAAGCGGGATAATTTTTTAAAGATGCAGGAGAAAGACATTCGTGCCGACCTGTCGCAATTTACTTTCGGCGGTATTAGCGAAAGCCTCACCAAACACAGGCTCAACGCGGTTCCGCTTGAAAGCGTAAGCAGTGATACCATTGTATTTTCAAATGATACGGCCATTATACAAATAACGACAGGCAGCTTTGATGCAGCCAAACATAAAGTAAGCTGGTACGATGATAAGTATGCTGTTAAATTAGATAATAAACCTTTCTGGGGCACTGAACACAAAGTGCCGAAACGCACGATAACTTCAGTGATCGCCATTATTGAAAGTGATACCATTATTGTACCGCAAACGGCTTTCTTTGACCTTTATGAACCCAGGCTTTTTTATACCGATGCAAAAGGAAAACAAAAAACTTTCTGCAATGTGTACCGTTCGCCGGATAAACGTAAATATTATATCTATATGATGAACGGAGAAGGTGCTGGCCGCTACGAAGTAACCTGGGTTATCCAGGATAAGAAATACTTGCGCCGCGTGGTTGACTGGAATTTTTAGGTTGATATTTTTTTCAGCCGATCAATAGTTGTATGCACGTTCATTTTGGGTCTCTGATTAAACAAGTACACATAAAGCATAGCCGTTAACACATCATGCCCACTTCCTGTCCGCCCGGTCAGGCGGGGATTGAGTATCTGTTCTTAAGATAAAAAGAAGCAGCAATTAAAACGCATCTGCATTAAATCTTTTATCCCGCAATATTTTTTTCTTAGGTTTGAACGCATGAAAAAATGGCTGTTCATTATTCTTGCTGCAAATATTATTTTTTACTCCTGCACTTCTTCAAACATTACAGTTGGCGCAGGCAAGGAAATTGATCCTTATCATTTTACCATTACTAAAAATGTTGCTGTAAAAAATGGCTGCGTAGCAAGCGCACATCCGTTGGCCAGCGAGGTTGGGCTTGCCATATTAAAAAAAGGCGGTAATGCTTTTGATGCTATGATTGCAACCCAGCTTGTACTGGCTGTTGTGCATCCGGCAGCGGGCAATCTCGGCGGCGGCGGTTTTACGGTTGCAAGGCTTGCAAACGATTCTTTGCTTTCATTGGATTACCGTGAAATGGCCCCGCTAAAAGGCGGCAGGAATATGTATATCGATTCCGCCGGCAATGCAAGAACAGACTGGTCGCAGAACGGGCATTTATCTGCAGGAGTGCCCGGCACTGTTGCCGGATTATTTGCAGAACATCAATATGCAAAACTTCCGTTTAAAACATTAATTCAGCCGGCTATAGAGCTTGCGGAAAAAGGCATTGTGCTTACCAAACGTGAAGCCGATGGCCTGAACAGCAATAAAGAAGATTTTATAAAATACAGCACAAAGCCAACAGCTTTTGTAAAAAACACAGCATGGAAAGAAGGCGACACTTTATACCAGCCTGAACTCGCTGCAACTTTAAAACGTATTCGTGATAATGGCGCCAAAGGTTTTTATGAAGGTGAAACAGCCAAACTGATTGTGGAGGAAATGCAGCGTGGCAAAGGCATTATGAGTTTGGAAGATTTAAAAGGCTATGTATGCAAGCCGCGTAAACCGGTTGAATTTGATTACCGGGGCTATCATGTGGTAAGCATGCCGCCATCAAGCAGCGGCGGTGTTATTTTGGGCGAAATGTTGAAGATGATTGAGCCCTATCCTGTGAGCAGCTATGGTTTTCAAACCGTGAAAAGCGTGCAGTTGATGATTGAAGCAGAACGCCGTGCTTATGCCGATCGGGCCGAACATTTAGGCGATCCTGATTTTTGGAATGTGCCGCAGAATATTTTATTGAGTGATACTTATCTTAAAAAAAGAATGAGTGATTATGATTCCGCAAAAGCAGGAGTAAGTTCAAATGTAAAAGCAGGTAATGTGCATGAAAGTGATCAGACTACCCATATAAGTATTATTGATAAAGAGGGTAATATGGTTGCCGTTACCACAACGCTGAATAACAGTTATGGCAGCTCGACAGTTGTGGGCGGCGCAGGCTTTTTGTTAAATGATGAGATGGATGATTTCAGCATAAAGCCCGGTGTACCCAATATG
>JAEWJV010000524.1 GCA_023386395.1 Bacteroidota bacterium | reverse complement strand
ACTGTTTCACCTATTAATTTACAGGTAAGCGGCAGGAAGCCTTCGTTCAGCGTATATGGAAAAGTATTGAAGGCATTTACAGATGACATGAATGATGATGGCCGCCCCGATCTTGCTATCTGTGTTTACAGCGGCGATAGTGATGCTATAGGTTCTGTGGTTGCCATATCTTATAATGCAGATAAAGGCTTCGATCCTATTTTCTTTCCGGATATTTATCTTGATGCTAAAATCCGCGAAGGTTATAAAGGGTACGATGTGTTTTCGCCATTAACAGGAACGCTGATGCGAAAATTTCCGGTTTATATGTCCGGCGATGCCGCAGGTAAACCAACAGGCGGCACACGGGTAGTTCAATATAAAGCTATGATGGAGAATGGCCGCCAGTCGTTCAAGGTTTTAAGATCGTATGACACAAAATAATTGTCATTAAAAAAATACAGCTATGGAAAATACGAATGATGATGCGCCGCATCATGTACAGCATAAAAAATATGAAGACATGCATTTTGTTGACAGCACAAAAACTGTATGGAATTATTCATTATTCAGTGATGAAGACATCAGTAATTTTCAGAATGGCACCCATTACAGGCTGTATGAGTTATTTGGCAATAAGCAGCTTGAAGTATTAAATACGCAGGGAACTTATTTTGCCGTATGGGCGCCAAATGCAACGCAGGTAAGCGTTATAGGCAATTTTAATAACTGGGATAATGAGGCGCACAAATTATTTGTAAGGCTTGATAAAAGCGGTATATGGGAAGGCTTTATCCCAAATGTATGGAGCGGTGAAAGTTATAAATACCATATTCATGGTTATGGCGGAACACAGTTGGATAAAGGCGATCCTTTTGCACACCTGTGGGAGAAACGGCCGCTTACGGCATCAATCACGTGGGGCACTTTTTACGAATGGGCAGATGAATCCTGGATGAAGCAACGTAAAAAAAACAATGCGCTTACTTCTCCCTTCTCTGTTTATGAAGTGCACCTTGCAAGCTGGATGCGGCCTGATAAAAATGATGAAGAAAGCTATAATACTTACGAACAAATAACAGAACGGCTGGTGCCTTACGTGCAGCAAATGGGTTTCACGCATGTTGAATTCATGCCTGTAATGGAACATCCTTTTGATGGAAGCTGGGGCTACCAGGGCACCGGTTATTATGCGCCCACATCACGCTTTGGGAGCCCGCAGGATTTTGCGGCTATGGTGGATGCATTTCATAATGCCGGTATTGGCGTTATTCTCGATTGGGTGCCTTCGCATTTTCCTTACGATGCGCACGGTTTATTTATGTTCGATGGAACGCATACGTATGAATATGCAGATATGCGCAAGGGTTATCACCCCGATTGGAATTCTTATGTGTTCAATTATAAACGTGGTGAAGTAAAAAGTTTTTTAATAAGTAATGCGCGTTTCTGGTGCGACCGTTTTCATGCAGATGGCCTGCGCGTGGATGCCGTAAGTTCTATGTTGCGGCTTGATTACAGCCGCAAGGAAGGCCAGTGGGAACCTAATGAATTTGGCGGCAACGGTAACATTGAAGCGATTGCATTTATTAAAGATTTAAATGAAACTTTATTCAGAGATTTTCCGGATATACAAACCATTGCCGAAGAAGCTTCTGACTGGCCGGGTATAAGCAGGCCAACATTTGAAGATGGTTTAGGTTTTGGCATGAAATGGATGATGGGCTGGATGCATGATACGCTTGATTATTTTAAGATGGAGCCATCACTGCGCCACCTCATTCAAAACAAGTTTACGTTCAGCATGATGTATTTCTATGATGAAAACTTTATGCTGCCTTTAAGCCATGATGAAGTAGTGCATGGCAAAAGCCCGATGCTGTATAAAATGCCGGGCGATGAATGGCAGAAATTTGCCAACCTGCGCTTATTATATACGTATATGTTCACACATCCCGGCGCTAAACTTTTGTTTATGGGCGATGAATTTGCTGCAACAAGTGAATGGAATTATAAAAGTGAACTGCAATGGGAACTGCTACAACATGTAAGCCATGGCGGCATGAAATATTGTGTTCAGAAATTAAATGAACTCTATCGCAATGAACCGGCTTTGTATGAAAAACAATTTGTTTCCGGCGGCTTTGAATGGCTCGATCTTACAAAAGGCAGCAATGCCATTATTGGTTATAAACGTATTGGTAATGACCGTAAGGATGATGTACTTGTTGTTTTAAACATGACCACACAGGTGCGTAACGATTGGGAAATATATGTGCATGATAAAAATGAATGGAAAGAAATATTTAACAGCAACAGCAAAGAATTCTGGGGCACCGGCGATGTATATAATCCTCAAATAAGAACGGAGCTTGTGGATGAAGGAACAAAAGCTTATAAGCTGACTATTAATTTGCCGGCATTGGGTGCAGTGGTGTTACGGTAAGGCGGTCAGACGCATCAAGCGTCAGACCGGTAGCAGTCATTAAATATCAAAATACCCTTATCATGCACTTCGAAGAAGATCAACTGTACCACATCTACAACCAGGGAAATAATAAACAACAAATATTCTTCTCTCATGAAAATTATCTTTATTTCCTTCAGCATTATAGAAAAACGGTAAACCCTTTTGCTGATACTATTGCTTATTGCCTCATGCCAAATCATTTTCATTTCCTTATTCATACGAATAATGATTCCGTTCAAAAATTAAAGGTTGGTAGTTTAAACCTTACTCAATTATCGGACGGCATAAGAAAATGCCTGAGTAATTATGCTGCAGCCATCAATAAACAACGGCATGCAAGCGGTTCATTATTCAGGCAAAAAACCAAAGCAGATGTCGTTACTAAATCTTCAACTGATTACGCAAGAAACATTTTTCACTATATTCATCAAAATCCGCTGCGTGCAAAGCTGGTGACCGATTTAAGGAATTGGGAATATTCATCGTATAAAGATTATATAGGGTTAAGAAAAGGCACTTTAATAAATAAAGAATTGGCAGCAAGATTTATTGATGTTAACTGGAAGCATTTGGAAAAAGATACTTTAGAATCTTATGAAAATAAAAACATGGATTTTTGCTAACGGTCTGACGGCATTGAGCCGTCTGACCACGTTATTTAAACAACCGCGCTATGAATAAATACACATTGCTTGCAATTATCATTATAACATTAACCACAGCCTGCAATTCGCATCCTGAACAACAAAACACCGGTGCAATAAATAACATCTCCGACTCCGCTTTATTTGATACCATTCAGCGCAGGACTTTTGAATATTTCTGGACAGGATCCGAACCCAATAGCGGCATGGCAGCAGAGCGCATTCATATTGATGGTGATTATCCCGAAAACGATCAAAGCACAATTGCCGTTGGTGGCAGTGGCTTTGGGTTGATGGCCATCCTAACCGGCATTGAACGCAATTATATAACGAGGCAGCAAGGTTTTGAGCGACTGCAGAAAATTGTAAGCTTTCTTGAAAAAGCAGACCGTTTTCACGGCGCTTACCCGCACTGGCTGCTGGATGAGAATGGTCATGTGCGTCCGTTTGGTTTTGATGATAATGGTGGCGATCTTGTAGAGACAAGCTTTTTAATGCAGGGCCTTTTATGTGTGCGGCAATATTTTAAAGATGGCAATAATGACGAAAAAGCTTTAGCCTCAAAAATTGATATGCTTTGGAAACAGGTTGAGTTTGACTGGTATCGCCAAAACAATCAAAATGTATTATACTGGCACTGGAGCCCAAATTATGAATGGAAGAAAAATTTTGCTGTGCATGGTTATAACGAATGCTTAATTATGTATGTGCTGGCAGCATCTTCACCAACGCATGGCGTACCCGCTGAAGTATATCATGAAGGCTGGGCCCAAAATGGCGCCATCAATAAAACAAGTAATTATAAAAATGATACACTGCATTTATTCATGCAGGGTAATCCGCTGCATGGCGGGCCCTTGTTCTGGGCGCATTATTCGTGGCTTGGTTTAAACCCGCATGGATTAAAAGATCAATACGCTGATTACTGGAAAGAGATGAGCACTATGGCAAAGATGAATTATGAATGGTGTGTTGATAATCCAAAGAAGTTTAAAGGTTACGGCAAAGATAGTTGGGGCTTAACGGCAAGTTATTCTGTAAAAGGTTATGCGGCACATGCGCCCGATTCCATAAATGATCTCGGTGTTATTTCGCCAACAGCGGCCTTATCATCTTTTCCTTATACGCCTGAACAATCAATGGCTGCCATGAAACATTGGTATAACGATTCAACACTCAGAGATAAATTGCTTGGCCCTTATGGTTTTTATGATGCCTTCAGTGAAACAGACAACTGGTATCCGCAACGGTATCTTGCCATAGACCAGGGGCCCATTGTAGTAATGATGGAAAATTACCGCAGCGGCTTGTTATGGAAATTATTTATGAGTTGTGATGAAGTAAAAAATGGCCTTGCCAAACTTAGCTTTACAGTAACTGAATAAACATAAACGAAATACATTGAAGCAGCTTTTTAGAATCTATTTTATTGCAGCAATATTATTGTTTGCCAATGCTGCATTTGGCCAGCCAATTATTCATTCGCATAACGATTATACACACGTCGTTCCTTTTTGGGATGCCTACAACCATAAAGCCGGCGTTATTGAAGCCGACGTATATTATGTGAATGGCGAATTAATGGTAGCACATAATAAAACAGACATCAGGCCAGCCAACAGTTTAAACAACATGTACATTCAACCCATTGTAAAGCTTTTTGATACCGGGAAAAATGTACATAGTTTTTATTTGATGATTGATATAAAAGAAAACCAAACTGCCGCACTAAAAACATTGATGAGTTTGCTGCTGCAGCATCCTTCCGTATTTAACCGGCAG
>JAEWJV010000523.1 GCA_023386395.1 Bacteroidota bacterium | reverse complement strand
GTTTAATATTTTGTGGGAGCAGATAAAACAAACAGGCTGGCTCGAATGGCTGGGTGTTGGTTTTGGCGTAGCTGAAGTTTTGTTTGCAAAAGCTAATAAAATATGGTTGTATCCTGCGGGTATTATTTCTGTAATAATTACTATTTATCTTTTTTACGTGGTTGGTTTGTATGCTGAAAGCGCTTTAAATATTTATTACCTCATCATGAGCATCTGGGGCTGGTGGCTATGGATTTACAGGAAAGATAAAGCGCCGTTGCCGGTTACAACATCAAATACAAAGGATAAAAAGATAACAGCCGCTATTGTTGTAACAGCCTTCATCTTTCTTTATCTCATACTTAAAAATTTTACTGATTCACGCGTGCCTTTATTTGATGCATGGGTAAGCGCTACAGCATGGGCAGGCATGTGGCTGCTTGCAAAACGAAAGCTTGAAAACTGGATATGGCTTAACATAAGTAATGCCTTTGCCATTCCGCTTTTATTTTATAAAGAATTATCGCTTTATGCATTGCTTACGGTTTTTCTTTTTGTAATTGCCATACAGGGATATTTTAAATGGAAAAAAATAATCAATGAAGAACAAAGCATTTGACAAGAAAACAATCGAATTGCTAAGAAAGTATGCTGCTGTTGCGGATGAAAAAAGTGTATTGCAGCCTGAACAATTAAAACTTATTTATAAACATGAATGGTTTAAAATTTTTGTTCCGAAAAAATATAATGGCCTTGAATTGAGTTTGCCAGATGCTTTGCTTTTGGAAGAGCAACTTGCATATATTGATGGAAGCCTGGGCTGGACAATTACCTTATGTGCCGGTGCTAATTTATTTGTTGGTTATATTAATAAAAAAATAGCGAAACAAATATTCAGCAGGCAGAAAGTTTGTTTTGGAGGAAGCGGCGCTGCAACCGGCAAGGCAGCTATTACAGATGATGGGTTTATAATAAACGGCTATTGGAAATATGCAACCGGAACACCGCATCTTACACATTTTACTGCTAACTGCATTATTGAAAAAGATGGTAAACCTGTATTGAATAAAAATAACCAACCCTTAATTCAATCATTCTTTTTTAAAAGAAGTGAAGTAAAGGTTATTGAAGACTGGAATACGCCCGGCCTTAAAGCCACGGCAGGCCATAGTTTTTCTGTTGGAAATTTATATGTGCCGAATGAAAGATCATTCATTATTAATGCTGAAACAGTCACACATGACAATGCTGTTTTCCAATTCCCTTTTTTGCAGTTCGCAGAATTAACGCTTGCCGTAAATACGCTTGGAATGACAAGCCATTTTTTAAAAGAAGCAAATGCTGTTATTAAAAAAAGAAAACAGGCAAAAAAGATTACAATAAAACAATATGATTATTCAAATAAATTAATTGAGGCGGCCAGCAACAAAATTGAAATGTTTCGCACAAAATTCCATGAAGCTGCTGCGGCGGCGTGGAATGAGCTTTTGATAAAGAAAAGTATTCAGGCAAAAAACCTGAATAATATTAGTAAACTAAGCGCACAACTTGTAAAAGAATGCCGGGTCCGGGCTGCCGCTGTTTATCCGTATTGCGGGTTATCTGCGGTTAATGGCAAAACTGAAATAGAAAGAATTTTCAGGGATCTATTTACGGCAAGCCAGCACAGTTTGCTGAATTATACCGGAATAGAATGAGGTAAAACTATTTCTTCTTCTTTCTCGCAGATTTCTTTGGCGGATTGGCTTTCAACTCTTCAATAATCTTTTTGGCTTCTTCAACCGTTAAATCTGCAGCGCGTTCCTGCTGTTCTTTGGTAAGTTTATAATTACGCAATCCTACTTTTAAGTAAGGGCCGTAAGGGCCACGCAGCACCTGTATCTTTTCCTTTTCAAAAACTTTTATCGTGCGTTCTTCTTTTGCCTGGCGCTTCTCTTTTATAATAGGAATGGCTTCTTCCAGTGTTATGCTGTAAGGGTCATATTCCTTGCTTAAAGAATAGAATTTTTTATTGTGTGCAACAAAAGGCCCAAACCTCCCGATGTTTACCGTTACATCTTCGTTTTCAAACTGTCCTAAAGTTCTCGGCAGCTTGAATAACTCCATCGCTTCATCAAAGCTGATGGTTTCAATACTTTGCGTGGGCTTCAGTTTTGCAAAGCGCGGTTTTTCTTCATCATTCACATCACCAATTTGTACCATTGGCCCGTAACGGCCCATGCGGGCAACCACTTTTTTACCGGATGCTTCATCCACACCTAATTCTCTCTCACCTTTTATGCGTTCTGCATTTTCAAGTGTGTGCTCAACATCTTTTTTAAATGGCTTATAAAAGCTATCAATTGTTTTTTCCCATTGTTTTTTTCCTTCTGCAATTTCATCGAACTCATCTTCCAGTTTTGCGGTAAAGCCATAATCCATTATATCAGAAAAATACTCTACCAAAAAGTCTGTTATTACCAAGCCAAGATCAGTTGGAAATAATTTAGAGCGTTCTGCGCCGGTGGTTTCACTTTCTGTTTTTTTGCTGATACCATCCTGCTTTAAAACGAGCACACGGTAATTCCTCAAAACACCTTCTTTGTCGCGCTTCTCTACATAACCGCGTTTTAAGATGGTTGATATTGTAGGCGCATAAGTAGAAGGCCGGCCAATGCCCAACTCTTCCAGCTTCTTTACAAGCGAAGCCTCCGTATATCTTGGCGCTGGCCTTGTAAAACGTTCAATGGCCTGCATCTGATTAAGCGTTAAAGACTGGCCAACTCTAAGTTGCGGCAACATGCCTTCCGCATCTTCTTCCGTTACATCTTCTTCATCCTTATCTTCCATGTAAACTTTAAGAAAGCCGTCAAACTTCAACACTTCACCTTGCGCTGACAGTTCCTGGCTATTAGTTGATATGGCAATCTTTGCTGTTGTTTTTTCAAGCTCGGCATCACTCATTTGGCTGGCGATAGTGCGCTTCCATATTAATTCATACAAGCGTTTTGTATCACTGTCGTCAACGCTTGTATTTTCAATGTAGGTTGGGCGAATAGCTTCATGTGCTTCCTGCGCGCTTTCATTCTTATTCCTGAATTTGCGCGGCTGCAAATATTTATCGCCATATTGTTTGCTGATGTTTGAATGAATATCATTCAATGCAGTGTCGCTTAAATTCACACTGTCCGTACGCATGTAAGTAATGTTACCGCTTTCGTATAATTTTTGGGCAAGCAACATTGTTTTACTCACGCTGTAACCAAGTTTACGGCTTGCTTCCTGTTGCAATGTTGACGTGGTGAATGGCGCCGCCGGAGATTTTTTTGCTGGCTTTACCTGTATATCGCTTACCTTATAATTAGCGCCCACACAGCTTTGTAAAAACGTTTCAGCATCTTCTGCATTTTTCTGGCGGCTGCCTTCAGCTTTAAAGCTTACATTTTTATTATTGATGTCCTGCCCGCTAAAAACAGCTTCAATTTTAAAACTGCTTACTGGTTCAAAAGCATTTATTTCCCTTTCCCTTTCAGCAATTAAACGCACGGCCACACTTTGTACGCGGCCCGCGCTTAAAGAATTGCGCATACTCATTTTGCGCCATAATACCGGGCTTATTTCAAAACCAACAATGCGGTCTAAAATTCTTCTTGCCTGTTGTGCATCCACTAAATTCATATCCACCGTGCGCGGATGCTGCACCGCTCTTTGAATAGCCGGTTTTGTTATTTCATGAAAAACGATGCGCTTTGTTTTTACAGGATCCAGTCCAAGCACTTCGCATAAATGCCAGCTTATCGCTTCCCCTTCACGGTCCTCATCCGTTGCCAGCCAAACTTCACCGGCTTTTTTTGCAACAGATTTTAATTCCTTTACAACTTTTTGTTTGTCTTCGGGAATAATATAACGAGGGGAATAATTATGTTTTACATCAATACCCATATCGTCTTTTTCAAGGTCCCGTATATGTCCATACGAGCTCTTTACTTCGAAATCGCTGCCAAGGTATTTTTCAATGGTTTTGGCCTTTGCCGGACTTTCCACTATCAATAAATTCTTTGCCATTCACTTTTATTTTTTGTTGACCAGCAACCGAACGCTACAGTCTTTTATTCATTTTAAGGCCTGGCAGATACATTATAAAATTTCATTTTTTTATTATTATGAGGATATTTTCTGCATTGGCCTGAAACGGTGCAATATTAAAACAAACAAATTAAAGCCATGAAACATTGAGTTAAAACAGGTTTTTAAAGAACTATTTCTCGCTGCAAGTTTCATTTATTAAAGATTGTTTTTAAAAAAATGTTCAATATTCAACAAAACAACACGCATGCTCAATTATAAAACCATTGCAGGTTGAGCATTGTGTATTGAACATTGAGTATTGAATATTACATTTCAAACCACGCATTACTAATCACTTATCAACCGATCCTTCTTCTTGCTATCTATCAACTGTTCATTATCTTTAGCGCATAAGCTTGCAATTATGAACAGAAGAAAATTTATTAAAAACACATCCACAGCTGCTGCAGGAATTACTATTTTAAATTTCCCGGTATTTGGAAAAAATGCACCCAGCAATAAGGTTGTATTGG
>JAEWJV010000505.1 GCA_023386395.1 Bacteroidota bacterium | reverse complement strand
GCATATTTTCTTTGGGTAATAAAACCTGCCGGTTTATTAAGCCAAGCTTGTCGGCCATTTTATCGTTTACACCATCCATAACATTATCGAGATTGGTATGAATGGCATAAATGGCAATATCATTTTTTATGGCATTGATGATGGTTTGCTCCACGTAGTTTTTACCATTTATCTTTTTAAGCCCGCGAAAAATAACCGGGTGATGTGCTACGATCAAATTGCAGCCGGATGCTTTGGCTTCTTCAACAACAGCTTCTGTGGTATCAAGCGTACATAAAACACCTGTGCAGATCCAGGAGGCATTCCCGGTAATTAATCCAGAATTATCATAATCTTCCTGCAAAGCAGGCGGCGCAACGGTTTCGAGATGGTTTATTATTTCAGCAATCTTCATATGTGCAAATTAGCAAACAAAATTTTGAATAAATTTGGGTGTGGTTCAATATCATTCGCTTCCCAATTGATTAACCTAATCAAAGCTGAACTTATTTTTGTTTAATGGAAGCAGGCAAATATTTTTTGCACAACCATAAAATGGTTGCATCCGGTAAGGCTATTCTTACTGCTGATAACCGTTCTTTCCGTTTTGGCGATGGCCTTTTTGAAACGATGCGATTAACGCATGGTGAAATAGCACTAAGCGGTTATCATTTTGAGCGCCTGTTTTCATCTTTACAGGCTTTCCACTTTGATGTACCGGCACATTTAACCAGTGCCTTTTTTTTGGAACAAATAAAAAAGCTGGCTGCAAAAAATAATCATCAAAAATCGGCGCGGGTGCGTTTAACTGTTTTTCGAAGTGATGGCGGCCTGTATGATTTTGCAAACAATCTTCCTAATTATATCATTCAAACCTGGCCTTTGAATAAAGCTGCGGCAGAGCTTAATAAAAAGGGGTTGAGAGCAGGCATTTATACAAAGGCAAAAAAAGCCTGTGATGATTTTTCGCACATCAAAACCAATAATTTTTTACCTTATATAATGGGTGCCTTATGGGCCATGCAAAATAAGCTGGATGAAGCCGTTATCTTAAATAATTACAACCGTGTTGCCGATGCAACCATTGCCAATATTTTTTTGATGAAGGATGGAAAGATTGAAACACCTGCTTTGAGTGAGGGTTGTATTAGTGGTGTAATGCGCCGCTATTTAATTGATTGTATAAAAAAAGAGGGCCTTCCTTTTGAAGAAACATCCATAACCACAGATGCACTTACTGAAGCAAATGAGTTTTTTATTACGAATGCTGTAAGAGGCATTAACTGGGTTGCACAATGTGGTAAGCATAATTACAATAACCGGTTATCTGCATACTTATATGATAAATTCCTGAATAATAAACTATAAGCCTGGTATAATCTGTTCGCATAATTCAATTAACACACCGTTGGTTGATTTAGGGTGAAGAAAGCAAACCAGTTTGTTATCTGCACCCTTTTTAGGTTCTTCATTTAAAACAGTAAATCCTGCCTGTTTAAGCCTTGCCATTTCGTTCCGGATATTTTCCACTTCAAATGCAATATGATGAATGCCTTCGCCTTTGCGCTCTATAAATTTGCTGATAACGCCATCTTCTCTTTCATCCTGCAATAATTCAATCTTTGTTTCGCCTGTTTTAAAAAATGCCGTTATAACTTTTTCAGATTCAACAGTCTCCTGCTTGTAGCATTTTGCATTTAAAAGATTTTCAAACAGCGGCACAGAAGCTTCAAGGTTTTTTACGGCAATACCAATATGTTCTACATGATTCATGTTTTTGGGTATTAATTATCAAAGAAAATGCAAACTTTTCATGAATGGTTCTGTAATGTTCAATTCAACATGGTAAGTTTTATCTTTGCAAAATAATTAAGGATTATGGAAACAGTTACTGAGGGAATAACAGCATCAGAAAAGGCGCAGGTAAAAGCCAGGGAATTAATGCAGCAGGCAGGTATTGACGACACGTATTTTTTACGGGTATCTGTGGTAGGCGGCGGCTGTTCAGGGCTTAGCTATAAACTTGATTTTGATAATGAATTAAAGGCCAGCGACCAGGTTTTTGAAATGGAAACGCTTAAATTAGTTACTGATATAAAAAGCCTTCTTTATTTATTAAATACCGAACTCGATTACTCCGATGGCCTGAATGGCAAAGGGTTTGTTTTTAGAAACCCCAATGCTTCACGCACCTGCGGCTGCGGCGAAAGCTTCGCAGTTTAATTTATCTAAAATTTTTGAGGCAGCTTTATTTTATTTAAAGATGTCATATGTATAAGCTGTTAAATTTTTTTTTAACAATTGTGTAAATATTACACGGCTTCTGTATATTTACAGTTTAATTGCTTGATATTTATACAAAAAGAATTACTTCTTAATTTATTAAACTGCTTGTAATTATGACATTAAATCGATTGCTCAAAGCACTTTTTCTGTGCCCGCTATTGCTTTTGTTAGCATTTGCCGCGCAGGCACAAAAAACCGTTACGGGAAAAATTACTGATGAGAAAGGAAACCCTATTCCGGGGGCGTCAATTATTGTAAAAGACGGAAAAATAGGTACCACCACCGATGCCTCAGGAAGTTTTACATTAAATGCCCCGTCGGGCACTGCAGCCGTAACCGTGAGTTATGTAGGGTATGTTTCTCAGGATGTTGATGTAACGTCAACGTCTAATATATCCATTTCGTTAGCTCCCGATAATTCCAGTTTAACTGACGTAGTTGTGGTTGGTTATGGCACTGCAAGAAGAAAAGATCTTACAGGCGCCGTTGCTTCTGTAAAAGAAAAAGACTTCAATAAAGGTGTGATTACCTCTCCTGATCAGTTGATACAGGGGAAAGCTTCCGGTGTAATGGTAATGAATAATATGGGCCAGCCAGGCGGTTCTGCTACAATAAGGATTCGTGGTACGTCTTCTATCAGGTCAAATAACAATCCATTGTTTGTAATAGATGGCGTTCCATTATCGGGAGGTTCGGCAAGGCCGGGAGAAGATGGTGGAAGCTTTGGTTCAGATCCGGGTAACCCGTTAAGCTTTATTAATCCGGCTGATATTGCCAATATAGAAATTTTGAAGGACGCTTCTGCCACAGCTATTTATGGTTCAAGAGGAGCGAACGGTGTTGTTATTGTTACTACCAAGCGTGGCCAGTCAGGGATTCCTCAACTAAATGTAACCGGTTCTACAGGCATTTCCAATTATTTAAAAAAGATAGAGGTTTTAAATACAAATCAATACAGGCAGGCCTTAAAAGATTATGATTTGCAGAATGATCAGAGTGATGGTGGCGCCGATAATGTAGATGCCTGGGATGCTATAACGAGAACTGCAGTTACTCAGAATTATAATGTTGCAGTAGGCGGGGGTAACGAAAATGGAAGATATCGTTTATCTGTAAGCTATTTAGATCAGCAGGGTATTATAGAAACATCGGAATTAAAAAAGCTAACGGCTAATTTCAACAGCAGCTTTAAGTTTTTAGAGAGTAAGAAACTCGGATTGGATATAAATGTTTTGGTTAGCCAAAATAATGAACATATAGCTCCGGTAAATTCTTTTGTTGGCTTTGAAGGTAATGTTATAAGCCAGGCTTTACAATGGAATCCTACATTCTTATTATATAATGATGATGGCACAATATATAATCCTCCAGGTACTACCATAAACCCATTGGCATCCCTTGCATATTACAAAGACAAATCTGCAGTAAATACCATTTTAGCGAGCATTTCACCATCCTATAAAATCACCAACTCGTTAGAATATAAATTTTTATATAGCGTAAACCGGCAGGTTGGTGTGAGAAAAGGTATGGGTGATCAACGTTTAAACCTTAATGGTATTAAAGATGTTGGGGTTGCTTTTATCAATAATAATCAGATGACTAACCAACAGATTACTAATACATTAAACTTTAATAAACAAGTTTCTTCATTGAATATTAACGCCGTAATTGGTCATGAGTGGTTAATCTATGATAATGCATGGAATGCTGAAAATGGACATGGATTTGCCAGTGTACCAGTTGGTATTAATTATTACGATGTGCTTGGATATTCCCAGCAGTCTGACAGGTCCATTAATTCCTATGATGATCCCACTACAGAAATTCAATCTTTCTTTGCAAGGGCTATTTTAAATTTTAAAGATAAATACCTGGTTACCGGAACCATCAGGGCAGATGGCTCAACTAAATTCGGAAAAAATAATAAATATGGCTATTTCCCTTCAGTAGGTATAGCATGGAATGCTTCCAATGAAGAATTTCTTTCAGGCAGTAATGTTATCAGCTATCTGAAAGTGCGTGCAAGCTGGGGCGAAACAGGCAACCAGGAATTCCCTTCTGGTGCGTCTCTAAACCGCTTTGATTTTGGTCAGCAAAGTATTTCCCGTTCTAATTTTGGCAATCCTGATTTAAGGTGGGAAACATCTTCAACAGCAGATGCAGGTATTGACTTTGGGTTTTTTGATAACAGGTTAACAGGTGCTGTTGATTATTTTTATAAAAAAACAACTGATGTTTTATTTGAAAGAGAATTGGCACAGCCGGCTCCTTCAGGAAAAATATGGGTAAACCTACCGGGTTATGTGTTGAATAAAGGACTTGAATTATCCTTAACGGGAAAT
>JAEWJV010000445.1 GCA_023386395.1 Bacteroidota bacterium | reverse complement strand
GCGGAAAATCTTTAAACAATCCTTCCATTGCTTTATAAAACCCGCCATCAACAAAATCGTCGCCGTGCAGCAAGTGAATATAATGTCCTTTAGCACGATTTATACAGGTTTCAAAATTGCGCAGGCTGCCCTGGTTTTTTTTCTGCCTGAAATAACCAACTCTTCCTTTCCCAATTTTCTCCACAAGTGCTTTAACGTCTGCATCGGTGCTGCAATCATCAACCACCTCAATCTGCATTTGATGCACACCTTCATCCTGCCGCAATACATTCTCCAAACAATGTTGTAAAAACTGCGAACAGTTATATACAGGAATCATTACAGACCATAATGGCCTTTCAACGCTTGGGTCAATTGGTTTGATAACAGGTGGAAACTCAGGAATTCGATAACTCATAATAATCAATATGCGTTAGTCAAGAATAGTAGCTGATCCAATTCTGAATGCCTGTTTTGTAAGCGATCCTTTCTTCCTTATTCAATAAAAATTTTTCCTGTTTTTTAAGAACTGATAATGCAGCTTTAAGCATGAGTGCTTTATTCTTCGACATGTTTGATGAATGCATCCTGTAAACAGCTATTTTATTTTGATGATGAATAGCTGGCAGTTTCCTGCTGATACGCAGATTGAGATCATAATCTTCGCAGCTACGCAATTGCGTATCAAAGCAAAAATAAAAAAATAAATCCCGGCGATACATTACGGTGGCTTCCATGCCAATGTAATTGCCTTGTAATAATGAAAGATAAATCAATTCTGTTTTTGATTCGGCGAGCCTAACATTTAAATAGTTTCCTTCTTCATCAATCTTATCAAAGATACCGGAAACAAAAGCCACGTTTTTATATGTATTAAAGAAATATAGGTTTAATTCAACTGCACCGGGATATAAATAATCATCCGCATCAAGAAAAACTACATAATCGCCATGAGAAAACTGAACACCGATATTTCTGGCCGCAGATAAACCAACCCTTTCAACACGCACATAATTAATGTCTTGAAACGCATCACAAACATTTTTGGTTTTGTCTGATGACCCGTCATCTACCACCACAATTTCTATATTGTTATATGTTTGACTGATGGCACTGTTAATAGCTTCTTCTAAATAGTGTGCCTGGTTATAACAAGGAATAATTATGGAAACAAGCGGTTGTTCTTTAGCCGTTACTTCATTTAATAATCCTTGCGGAAAACTTAGGCTGATTTCCTGCGTTTCATTTTTATGTTTATAATAAAATCTTTTACCTGCTTTGCACCCCTTTATTTCAGTCAACAGAGAAGAAAAATTACCGGTAATAATATTTTTAAATTCCTGTTTAAACCTGCTTCTGTAATAAGCGGGCAACGTTTTTCGAATGCGTTTTATATTTCCTTTATGTCCATATTTTTCATGTTGAACAAGCAAGGCGCACACATGACCTTTCATATAACTGAATAACTGTTTACTCAAGTCTCTCAGTGCTTTGCGATGTTCATGAAAAACATATAAATGCGGATAATAAACGCAATTCCATCCTGCCGCCAAAATGCGATACCACATTTCTGAATCGCCGCTGCATCCTGCTGCGCCAACATCTAATCTTTCATCAAATAAACCAACAAGATTAAAAGCTTCTTTGCGAAAAGCCATGTTGGCGCCTGCGCCAACATCCCATGCAGGAACACCTTCATCAACTGCAGTTAAAAAATACTGGTGATCAAAAATAGTTGGTACATAGCCTTTATTAAACCCCCAGTCTTTTTCAAAAATGTATTGTGCTTCTGTATTTAATTCAGCCGGAATTACCAGCCCTGTTGCAGCCATTGTAAGCGGATTGGAAAAAGATGTTTTTATATTGCTGATCCAGTTAACGGGTATTTGCACATCATCATCTGTATAGGCGATAATATCATGCGAAGCACACTTAGCGCCGGTGTTTCGGGCAATATCCAGGCCCTTTCTTTCTTCACGCACGTAACGAACATGCGGAAACTGTTCAACAATCTTTTTTGAATCATCGTTGTCCGGTGCATTGTCAACAATAATCAATTCAAATTCCCGGTCGTTGTTTTTTAATAAAGATGAAATGCATTTTTGTAAAGCCTGCGGCCTGTTGCGCGTGCATACAATAACAGAAACGTGCCCCGGTTTTTCTTTGCTGATAGCTGCTTTAAATGTGTTGGTGTTTTCTGTGAGCAATGCATTCAACCCGGTAAAGTTCCCTTGCTGCAAATAATGCTGCCAATCAACAGTCGCACTATTATGCATATAAACAGCAATTGTTTTTCCTATTGCCGATCTTATTGCATCAGCCATTTTTTCTTTTGAAAACTCCTCGTGCGTTTCTATCCACACATGGCCTAAAGGAAATTGATTACTCCAGATAACAATGTAATGATTGCCTGCATTGAGTTGCAGTGTTTCAGCTTTATCAAGTTCAATATGCGTTATTGTATAAGGTTGAAATTCTGCCATGCGCTATTCGGCTTTTGCTTTTACAATTACAGGAAAAGATGGGCGCACGTAACCTATCCATTTCCCAAACCAGGCCGTATCGCTTCTGTAGTCTTCCACTTCAAAAGATAAACAGGCTTCAAAATAAAACAACCGTTGTGTTGTGTTTTTTACAAATACAACAGAAATATAATAATTACCATCGTTTAAAAAATTACCGGGAATGTTGCAATCAACTTCAAACAAACCATTATTATATTTTTTTGGTTCGGAGCAGATATCAAAAATGCATTCACCGCTGAATGTAAAAAGATGAACGCCCACAATAAGGTTTCCCGGATCAATATCCCTGTACCAAAATTCAAAATGAATATGAAGCGGTGTACGAATATCCACCACATCAAAACCATCAATATAATCTGCAGTTAAAGCCGCCTTTTTTATCCTGATATAATCATTACCCGGCGCCGATTCCGGTGCTTCATAAGATTGATGTGTGAAATTGTTTTGTTGCTTTTTTAAATAATTACCAATGACCGTTTCCGGTTTGCCTTCATCTACAATTTCCCCCTGTTGCAATGTTATACAGCGATGACAAAGGTTTTTCAACGCCTGCATATTGTGACTAACAAATAAAACAGTTTTGCCCTGCTGCGATGAAACTTCTTTCATTTTACCCAAACATTTACGCTGAAATTCTGCATCGCCAACAGCAAGCACTTCATCAACAATCAAAATTTCAGGATCAAGATGCGCAGCCACAGCAAATGCAAGACGCATATACATTCCGCTTGAGTAACGTTTAACAGGCGTATCAATAAATCTTTCAACGCCTGAAAAATCAATGATCTCATCAAGCCTGGATGTAATTTCTTTTTTATTCATACCGAGAATATTTCCATTCAGGTAAATATTCTCACGGCCCGTAAGTTCAATGTGAAAGCCTGTGCCTATTTCCAGTAAACTTGCAATTCTTCCGTTACCATAAACGCATCCCGATGTAGGCAATGTAATGTGTGAAATAATTTTTAACAGCGTTGATTTGCCTGCGCCATTGTTGCCAATAAACCCTAACACTTCGCCGCGCTGCACTTCAAAATTCACATCGCGCAAAGCCCATATTTCTTCCTTTGAATGTTCATTTATTTTATTGCTCGTCACGGGCCTTCGTTTTATCCAATTAGACAAGTCTTCTCTCAATCTGCCCGAGCCTAATTTGCCCAGGCGGTAATATTTTGAAACATGATCTGCTTTAATCATTAATGCACTCATCAGATAATATCCATCAGTTTTGTTTCAAGCTTTTTTAATAAAGCAAGCCCGGTGATTAAAAGAATTATTGTGATTGCAGTTGCAACAAGCAATGGCTGCAACTGTAACGTATTGGTTGAAAAAAACCCTGTTCTGAAAGTTTCAATAGCCGGCGTTAATGGGTTAAGCCAAAATATTGTTTTTAAATTTTCAGGAACAATTGATGCAGGATAAATAACAGGCGTTGCAAACATGAACAGCCGGATAATGAATTGCAATGCATAATCAAGGTCGCGGTAGCGTGCAGTGATAACGCTGACGATTAAACCGGCGCCAAGGGCAAATGCCGCTGTAAGCAGTAATAAAAACGGCATTAAAATGAGTGATGCCGATATATGCGCTGAATTGTCCACAGCGATAAACGCAATATATATTGCAACAAATAAAACCAGTTGCACCAGCATGCGTACCGTATGTGAAATAATATTGCTTAATGGAACGATCAGTCTTGGAAAATATACTTTTGAAAACAAGGTTGAATTATGCAAAAATGTGTACATGGTGCTGTTAAGGCAATCTGAAAAATAACTCCAGATAATTATGCCGGGTAAATAAAACAGCAGCGGCGGAATACCTTCCGTGGATATTTTCGCAATTTTTCCGAAAATGATATAATAAGTAATAGTTGTAAGAACAGGTTGCAATAAAATCCAAAAGGGGCCTAAAATGGTTTGCTGATAGTTGGCAATAAGATCACGGCGAACAAAGCGCAGTAATAAATCTTTATACTGCCATATTTCTTTAAGGTCCCATTTAAATAAACTGATCTTATGATCAATCTTCCAATCCCATTGAAGGTTATTGCTCACTAGCGAAATTTTCAAAATCTAAAAGTAAGATAAACTGCATTTGATTTTTTGAAAATTGGGCAACCGCACTATAAAATGTGGTAAGTGTAAATAAGCCAGGGGCATATGGGTTGGGTTTGTGGAGAATACCGGATTCGAACCGGTGACCTCTTGCATGCCATGCAAGCGCTCTAGCCAACTGAGCTAATTCCCCTTTATTATTAAGATCTGTCCGCATTAAATGCGGAGCGCAAAAATAATGGCCGATTAAATGCAGTCAAAATCAGATTTGGCTATTCCTCAAACTTTTTGAACAATGTGGTTGCTGTATGTCCGCCAAAACCAAATGTATTGTTCAGGGCATATGTAATAGCTGCTGAAACAGATTCACCTAAAACAATATTCAAATTTTTTGAAATAGCTCCATCCAATTCCCTTGTATTAATAGTTGGCGGAATTATACCATGCTTCAGGGCCAATATACAAATAATGGCTTCCGCAGCTCCGGCGCCCCCAAGCAAATGGCCCGTCATTGATTTGGTAGCGCTTATATAAGGTCTTTTAATGCTGTCGCCAAACATGGTATCAATAGCTACAGCTTCACTTAAATCGCCCAACTGGGTTGATGTGGCGTGTGCATTTATATAATCCACATCCCCGGTGTTAATGCCAGCTTCGTTAAGCGCTTTCCGCATACTCAGTTTTGCACCACGGCCATCGGGTGGCGTGCCGGTTAAATGGAATGCATCAGCCGCCTGGCCTGTGCCAGCAAGTTCTCCATAAATGGGCGCATTTCTTTTAATGGCATGTTCATAATCCTCCAGTATTAGGGCGCCGGCGCCTTCAGCCAACACAAAACCATCACGCTCTTTATCAAACGGGCGCGAGGCTGAGGCCGGGTCATCATTTCTTTTTGATAAAGCCTGCGCAGCATTAAAACCACCAATAGAAGAAGCTGTAATAGGCGCTTCCGACCCGCCGGCAATCATCATAAAAGCTTTGCCTGCACGTATCGTGTCAAAAGCATTTATAATAGCTGTGTTGGAAGATGCACAGGCTGATACCGGGCAATAGTTAGGGCCGTATAATTGATAGCGGATGGAAATTATACCCGCGGCAATATCTTCTATTTTTTTGGGCACAAAAAAAGGCGAGAATTTAGTGCCATCACCCTGATACAACAGGCTAACCTGCTCTTCAAAAGTGCTGATGCCTCCATTGCCTGAACCCCAGATAACGCCAATATCAGCCCTCTCTTCCTCTGAGTAAGTGGAAAAATCTATCTGTGCACTTCGAACTGCTTCTTCTGTTGCAGCTATAGCATACTGTGAAAAAAGATCGTATTTGCGGAGGTCTTTTCTTTCAAAATATTTTTCCCCATCAAAATTTTTAACCTCGCAGGCAAAACGCGTTTTATATTTCGAAGCATCGAATTTTGTAATGGGCGCGGCACTGCTTTTGCCCGCAACAATATTATCCCAGAATTCCTTTACCGAATTACCAAGCGGTGTTATGGCGCCTATCCCTGTTATAACTACTCTTCTCATGTATAAAATTTAAATTCTCCCTGCGGCATAATTAGTATTGCAAAAATGGCTGAACCTTACTCTTACTTATTGGCAATTTATAAATATACTGCACAAACCGGCAGACATTAATATAAATATCAAAATTAGTGAACAATGCTGCAAACTAAGTTTGGCAGCCTTTTATATACATGCCGGGCTTAAGATAATTAATTATTGCCCGCTAACCGAATCCTCCGTTATATGTAAACTGTCAGCATTTATTAGATGCGACGACATCAATCCTTTGCGCTCCATTGCTTCCGCGTGGGCAGCAACAATAAATTTAACAAGGCTTGCCAAACTGTTTTCATTTTCATTTACAAAATTCAGTTGATAGGTTGATGCTATTGTTTTACCATCGCCTTTATCTGCAAAAGCAACAAAGTTTTTAAAGGTTTTCTTTGCATTACCTGCAATCTTATAGCTGTAGTAATTATTATGTGCACGTATATCTGCTGAAGCAGAATCTTTCACTGGTTTATTGCGTAAGAACTGGTGAATATCAAAATAAACCATCATCGATTTATTATTTAAATCTTTTTCAATGCCGGCAGGCAAAGGCTGTTTTTTAGCCCGGCCCTGGTAAGTTTTAATCAATTCATCAGATGAAGCGATAAAAAGATTATTGTTACCTGTTTCTATCACAAAGCCATGGCCGCCAGACAAACCCAACTGGTATTCATCACCATTTTTCGTTAATATCTTTTTATCAAGCAAGCCTGTCATTACTTTATTAAAAGCGGCTTTATCGCCAATGGCCGCGGCAAGTAAAAAACCGCCATCTTTTATACTGTTCTCCATAGAGCTTTGAGGATGGGAAGAAAACATTACCGCTATATCGCCGCTAAAAGCATTTACAATATCGGCAGTAGTAAAGCCTATATCAGAAGTAAATCCATCGGCCATAGCATCAAAACCGAGGTACTTTAAAATATCAACCAGCAGTTTAGGATTGAAGGATACGATACCAAAGCCGGTTAAGGTATCCGGATAACTTTCAATCATTTCCTTTTTTATTTCCTGCGCCGGGTATTTATTAATAATGCCTGATAATGTTTTATTATAGTGCGTTTCTGCAGAGGCGTTAATTACCCCTTTTTCAAAATTGATAACCCCAGCCGTGTAACTCCCTTCCGCCAGTTCGGATACTTTTGACATACCCGGAACACCCACTTCATTCAGCCTGCCTGCCGTGTTTGTATAAAAATGTATATCACCAGGTTTTGAAAAGGGGTTTTTAAATGCATCGGTTGATACAATGGATTCAGATGCTTTCTGGTTAAATAAAGCTGTTAATTGTGATTGCAAAAGAGAATCGGGGCTATCACCGCCGCTTATACCTGCAATAATTAAAACTTTGCCCGTCCATCCTGCAATAATATTATTATGCAGCTCAAGATATTTATAGCCTGACTCCGCTGAAATTGTGCCAGCCGGTTTTCTTGCTTTAAAAAATGCTTCCAGTTTACCTTCATCATTCACTTCGGCTATTAATGCGCCGCTCTTTATATGGCCCTGTTGTATTGAATTGGTTTCTTTTGTAAAAACATAAAAAGATTTGCTTACATCCACCCCTGAGTTTTCTATATCCTTCCATTTCAATCCATCGCCGTTTCGCTCACTCATCATATCTGCAAGCGAATCAATTGTTATGCCCGACGAAGCAATCTTATCCATAACAGATTTTGAATCTACCACAAAAACAGCCGATGCATCTTTGGGAACATATAATGCCAGCGATGATGCTGTCTGTTTACAGCTATTAAAAGCAAACAGGGCTGCACAGAATATAAAAGCTGCTGCAATCTTATTTTTCATATTGAAAGAATATTTAACGAAGATATTTATTAAGGGCCATTATTATTCCCACAAAACTGCGAAAAAGGATGAGCGCAAAAGCCGGGTTAACCGCCGGTTTATTTTTAAACCTGCAAAATCTGATGGTATTAACTTGCAGGCCAATGCTTAAGTTTATACGCTCGGTTTTCTTTGGTAATTATTTTATAGGGATCATTGCAATTGCGCTCTCCATTGAATCCTGCGTGCAGTTGCGGCTGCCTTTAAACTCCATAACATATTATGCCATCCTTTTTTGCACAACCGTTTTTTATTACACGTATGCTTACCTGGGCCCGTTGAATACAGGCAAAATAATGAACCCGCGTAAAGCCTGGTACAACAATAACCACACCTTTGTTGTATGCAGCCAGTTTTTCTTATTCGTTATGGCTGTGGCTTTAAGCATTTATTTTTTATATAAAAATTTTGCAGCCATTAAATCATTGCCGTCTATATATTGGTTATTGGCCGGCATTGTGGCGGTTGCCGGCATTTTATATTATGAATTATTGCCCGGTGCAGCTTTTAAAATCAACCTGCGCAATACAGGCTGGCTTAAAGCCTTTGTAATTGGATTTGTTTGGGCATGCGTTGCCAATATTCTATCATTCATTGCCGTGCAGATTGAAAGCGGCACTCATAAAGTGGAATCGCGTTTTTTAATATGGGTGTTTATAAAAAACTTTATGTTTTGCACTGTAAATGCCATCATATTCGATATAAAAGATTATGCAGATGATTCAAACAGGCAACTGAAAACATTTGTAGTGCGCTTTGGATTAAGGAATACCATATTTTATATTCTATTGCCTTTAATTGTAATCGGGTTGTTTTCCCTGGTTGCTTTTTCCATAAGCCATCATTTTGGCTTACCCGCCATCTTAATTAACCTGTTCCCGTTTATTTTATTATTTATGATTGCCTGGAGCATGCAGTGGCCGCATAAAATTTTATACTATCTTGTAATAATTGACGGCATTATTTTTTTTAAGGCTGTATGTGGAATTATTGGAATGAATTTTATTGATTTTTAATTATGCGAAACGATTACAACGGCATTGCAAATTACTACGACAGGCTTAGCCGCATTGTGTTTCAGCGTTCCATAATAAAAGCGCAGGCTTACCTGCTTGAATTTGTGCAGGATAATAACCGCATATTACTGGTGGGCGGTGGTACAGGCTGGATTTTGGAAGAAATTTCAAACCTCAACAAACAAAATGTATCGGTTGCATATGTGGAGAAATCTGCTAAAATGATTGAGCTTTCCAAAAAAAGAAGATATAAAAATATATCTGTAGAGTTTATAAACTGCCCTGTAGAAACCTATACCACACAACAGCAGTTTGATATTATATTAACACCGTTCCTGTTTGATAATTTTATCGATAAAAAAATAAAATATATTTTTTTAAAGCTTGATAATTACCTTAAAAAAAGAGGATTTTGGTTATATGCCGATTTTGTAAATGATAAACAAAACAACAAAGCCTGGCAGCAACTGCTTTTAAAAACCATGTACACTTTCTTTAAACTCACAACCAATATTGAAACCCAAAACCTGGTTGACCTTAAACATTACTTCGAGGAAAAATATGTAATGATAACCCGGCAGTTTTATTATAAACATTTCATACAGGCTGTTGCTTACAGGAAAATAAGATGATTATTGTTTCAGGAAAACCAGGTCGGGCGATTGCACCGTATCGCTGGTATGATTGGCTCTATCGCTCATCCAGAAACGGAAATAACTCGTATCATCTGCCAGTGAACAGGCGGCGAGGTTTGGCGGGTTAATATTGCCATAATTGTAAGTAAAAACAAAATCTGCCTTTACATTCTTTGGCGGGTCAAAATTGGGAATTAAAAAACTGTCAACGCGGGAAAGGGAAACGCAGTTAGCCACTTTTGAAATACGCTGCACCCAAATCGTATCCACAACATCCCCTTCTTTATCGGTGCACGTTAATCTAAACTCAACCACTGAAGGCTGCGGAAATACGGTTGCATTTACGCTTTCAAATTTTAATGTGGGTTTTGTATTGTAAGTATCCTTAGAGCAAGTTACAAATGCGAGCACCAATAAAACAGCGGCTGATAATTTCTTCATTTCTTTGCAATTAATATCAAATTTATACAAAAGGAAACAACATTTAAACATAAGCAATTAAGACTTCATTGTGAGCGCTTCATTTGTTAACAAAATTTTTCAGGTTAAAAAAAACTTCACCGGATTGGCGGTTGAATTATTTCATTACCAGTATAAACAAAATACTGTTTATAAAGACTGGTGCGATTGTTTAGACATCGATATAGATAGCATCTTATCAATTCCAAAAATTCCTTTTTTACCCATTTCTTTCTTTAAAACACATAAAGTTTTAACCGGCAATGAAACTTATGAGCTTTTTTTTGAAAGCAGTGGCACCACACAAACCAGTAAGAGCCGGCATTATATAAAAGATGTAGCTATTTATACGGAAAGTTTCACCAGGGGATTTGAACTGTTTTACGGTGATATTAAAGATTGGTGCATTATAGGGTTACTGCCATCTTATCTTCAGCAGCAACATTCATCACTTATAAAGATGGTGGATGAATTAATAAAGCAAAGCGGCCATGCGGAAAGTGGTTTTTATTTAGATGAAGTTGAAAACCTATACCAGGTTTTACTGCGGCTTGAGCAGCACCAGCAAAAAACATTGTTAATAGGTGTCACTTATGCTTTGCTTGATTTTGCGGAGCAATATCCAACACAACTTGCATCCACCATCATTATGGAAACGGGTGGCATGAAGGGCAGGCGTAAAGAAATTACCCGCAATGAAGTACACCATCTTTTAAAACAACAACTGGGTGTGCCACAAATACATTCAGAATATGGCATGAGTGAACTGCTTTCGCAGGCTTATGCCAAAGCCGATGGCATTTTTAGTTGCCCGCCATGGATGAAAGTTCTGGTTAGGGATGAAGATGACCCGCTGCTGGTAAAAACCAAAGGCAAAGGCGCTTTAAATATTATTGATCTTGCCAATGCAAACAGTTGCGCTTTTATTGCCACCGATGATGTGGGGGAGGTGTTTGAAGATGGCAGTTTCTTTGTTGCCGGCCGGCTGGACGGCAGCGATATTCGCGGCTGCAGTTTGATGGTTATATAAATGCTGCTATATTTGCGCTCCGTTCTTTTTAATGCCCGGGTGGCGAAATTGGTAGACGCACCGTCTTCAGGTGGCGGCGCCGCGAGGTGTGCTGGTTCGAATCCAGTCCCGGGCACAAGCCTTCAATTATTGAAGGCTTCTTATTTAAATATTTCGGGGATATATAAAGGAGCCATGATATTAATCATAGCTCCTTTTCTTTTTAAAACAGCCATTTAATTTATATAGCAGGTTCTAATTTTTTGAACTCTTTTTTCATAGCTGTAAATTTTTCCCTGAATGCTTCGTAACGCTCCCTGTTTGCCACATGATTTATATCCTGCCTGACGGCTTCAATATCTAATTTTTCATCTTTTGACAAGGCAGCCAGCTTCATTTTTGTTATATGCATTTCATGTCTCAGTTCATCTAATTCTTTTCGCAGTTCTGAAAAGCTTTTTTCATGAAGCTTGATGCGTTCTTCAACATCTTTACTGTTGTTATGTGTTTTAAGCCAAAGCACATAATCATTAAATATCCTCAGTACATTAATATCTGAATTCATTTCAGCAATCCAAAGCCTGTACTTTAAATGCAGGCGCATAACTGATGCCATCGTTAGAATATTTAAGGTTCATTATTTTTTATAGTGTACGGGAAGTGAGGTTATTTTAAATGGGCGCGCAGCATCCAGGCCATTTTCTCATGCTTTTCCATCAGGCCGGTAATAAAATCTGCAGTGCCTGCATCATGCAATTTATCGTTGAAATAATTGATGTTCTCACGCAAATGAATAATAATTGTATCATGATCATTCAACAGCGATTTTATATAGCCTTCAGAGCTGTTGGGCTGAACGGTTTCTTCTGTTAAATGCGTAAGCTCAATATATTCCCGCAAAGTTGCTACTGCATAATGGCCAAGCATACGAATACGTTCTGCAATTTCATCGATCATATCCTGCAAAGCCTGATACTGGCTTTCGAAGTACAGGTGCATGCTATGAAAATTGATGCCTTCAACATTCCAGTGAGCGCCCCGCGTTTTTGTATATAAAATAGATTCATCAGCCAGAATGGAGTTTAAAGCATGTGATATTGATGTAAGATTATCTGATGCTATTCCAATTGTTGCTTCCATAATAATTCAATTTAATTTTTTCAATATAACTAAGGTATAATAAGTATTTCAAAGCTATTTAAATGCCGGTAAAATTAATTAACAGGAAGGCCCAACTCCCTTTCCATAGCTCTTATATCGGGTTCATGTCCGCGAAAATCTTTAAACATTTTATTATAATCTTCCGTATTGCCACGGGATAAAATCATGTCGCGGAAACGCTGGCCGTTAGCCCTTGTTAAACCACCATTCTCTGTAAACCATGAATAGGCATCTTCTTCCAGCATCTTCGTCCATTGATAAGCATAATAACCTGCGGCATAACCGTTGCCCCATATATGCAGGAAATAACTGGAACGATAACGTGGCGGCACCTGCGGAAGATCAAGGCCTGTAACATGCAAGGCATTTTTTTCAAAAGCATAGGCATCGGTTATGGCTGTATCGGCAGGCAAAGTATGCCATTGCATATCCAGTGCCGCGGCCGCTATGGCTTCTGTTAAAGCATAGCCCTGGTTAAAGGATGAAGCTTTTTTTATTTTATCAACCAATTGCTGCGGAATCGGCTGACCGGTTTTATAATGCAGTGCATAATTATTCAGCACTTTCGCATCCAATGCCCAATGTTCATTAAACTGTGAAGGAAATTCAACATAATCACGGGCAACGTTAGTGCCGGAAAGCGATGGATAATTTTGATGTGCAAACATGCCATGCAATGCGTGGCCAAACTCATGAAACATGGTTGTGACGTCGTCAAAACTTATAAGTGCCGGCTGGCCCGGGGCTGGCTTTGTAAAATTGCAAACATTATAAATAACCGGTTTTGTTTTTAATAAGAATGATTGATCAACAAGGTTACTCATCCAGGCGCCGCCTGATTTATTATCACGTTTAAAATAATCGCAATAAAACAGCGCCAGCGATGTACCATCTTTATCAAACACTTCAAACACGCGTACATCAGGCTGGTAAACGGGAATATCGTTGCGCTCTTTAAACGTTAACCCGTATAATTGATTAGCCGCATAAAAAACCCCTTTTTCCAGCACGGTGTTTAATTCAAAATAGGGCTTTATTTCACTTTCATCCAGATCGTATTTTGCCTTGCGCACCTGTTCCGCATAAAACTCCCAATCGTAAGGTTGCAATTGAAAGCCGCCACTTTGTGCATCAATCAATGCCTGTATGTCGGCTGCTTCCTGTTTTGCCTTGCCGGTAACAGCCGGTACCAATGCATTCAAAAATTTGTTTACAGCTTGCGGCGTTTGGGCCATTTGATCCTGCAACTTCCAGGCAGCATAATTTTCAAAACCCATCAGCTTTGCTTTTTGTGCACGAATGGCAGCAATGCGTATAATGCCTGCCCGTGTATCATTTGAATCGCTGCGTTCTGCCCGCATCCAGGAAGCATTGAATAATTGTTCCCTTGTATTGCGGTTACTTAAAGATTGCAGCACCGGTTGCTGTGTTGTATTTTGTAAAGGAATAAGCCAGCCATTCCTATTCTTTGCTGCCGCGTCCTGCGCAAATGCCTCTTTATCTGGTTGCGATAAGCCTGTTAATGCGGCGGCATCTTCCACATGCAAAGCACCTGCTTTTGCTGCGTTAACCAACTGGTTAACAAATTTGGCAGTAAGCGTTGCCTCCTCCGCGTTTAATTTCCTGATCTGTTCTTTATCTGCCGCGGAAAGTTTAGCACCGGCTAATACAAACTGCTGGTAATAATATTCAACAAGCCTGTTAGATTCATTATCAAGCTTAAGGTTATTGCGGTTGTTATAAATTGTTTCAACACGCTTAAACAACTTATCATTTAAATACATTTCATCATGCACGGTTGAGAGTTCAGGGGCAATAGTTTCCTGCAGTTGCTGTAAAGTATCATTTGTATTGGCGCCTGTAACTGCATTAAAAGCATTGTTTACACGCCTTAATAAAACGCCGCTCTTTTCAAGCGCAACAAATGTGTTTTCAAATGTTGCCGCTGCTGTATTATCGGCTATTGCTTCAATCTCTTTTACTTGCTGTTTAATGCCTTCCCTCAAGGCCGGCTCATAGTCTTCATTTTTTATTTTATCAAAGGGTGGCGCCTGGAAAGGTAAAGTACTGGCATGGCTGAATGGATTTGATGCCGGGAGATCATTGTTAATATTCATATTCACTTCACGGTTATTTTTAAAGGATATTAATGCGGCAGAGATGCAGGCAAAAAGCAACACAGCTATATACTTCATATATCGTACGTTTTTACTAAAGTACGCATTCTGTTATTGTCATAATAATTCACAGTGGCCTTATAAAACAAAAAGAGCTCACTGTTTGTGAGCTCTTTTTCTAATGCGGTTATAAAGCTTACCACCTGCTGTTGCTATTACTGAAGGACCTTCTGTTATTGTTATTGTTCCTTGGCCTTTCTTCACGGGGCTTTGCAACAGTTACGCTGATGGTCCTGCCATCAACAGATGCGCCATGTAATTCTGCAATTGCTTTTTCTGCTGCAGCATCATCGGCCATTTCAACAAAACCAAAACCACGGCTGCGGTTTGTGAATTTGTCAGTAATAATTTTTGCTGAAGAAACTTCACCGTATTCTTCAAAATACTCTCTTAAGTCTTCATCCTGTACGTTGAAACTTAAGTTTGAAACATAAATGTTCATGCTTGTGTTATAAATTTAAATTAACTAAAGACTGAGAAAATAATATCGTAAAGAATCGGGATAACTATTAGCAGAAAATTCTGTAGCAGAAAATCTTGTTCAATTACTAAAACTATAAACTCAAAAATCGGCGCAAAGATACGCTTAAAAAGCGAAGTATTTTCTAATAAATACTTTATTTATAATTCTTAACAATAAGATTAATTGGATTGTTCCTGTAATAACTGTAATGTTTTTGAAATAGAAAAACCCGATTGTTCAAATGCTTTTTGAAAAGCTGAAGGACTTACATTAAATTTTTTCGCCCAGTATGCGATTTCTTTGGAATGATTAAAATTAGTCTGAACGTTATTGCTGATCTTTTCTTTTGGCTGTGTCATTTAATTTTTATTATACCGGTTCAATTTACGTGCCTTTTTTCATAAAATTTATTTTTTTACCTGCAGGTATTGCTGTAGCGATTTTACATATTCTTCAAAAGCTTTAATGCCTTTTGAAGTTATTTTGCAGGTAGTATTTGGATAATTATCTTTAAACTCTTTTATCACTTCGATATAGCCGGCCTCTTTTAATTTTTGAATCTGCACACTTAAATTACCCGCAGTAGAATTTGTTTTTTCTTTTAGGAAAGTAAACTCCGCCTGCTTTACGCTTATTAGCAAACTCATTACTGCAAGCCTTAACTGTGAATGTAATATCGGGTCTAAATCTTTAAACATTATGCTGCCCTGCTTTTATCTTCAACCAATAATATTCTTCTTAATCATCTTCAATTATGATATAGCTTTCTGAAACGCGCCCTTAATATTAAACCCGGCACCAGCCAAACTATGATTGCCATTACTGCCATTAACAAATAAACATTTGCACTTTGAACAAAAAAAGAAGCAATGGCAATTAACATGCAAACAAGCCCGCTAATAATATGGTAACGGAATTTTGTAATCATGCCTGTGATAAATGAGGCAAAGGCAGTAAGCAATAAAACGATGGTGATTATAATGTAACCGGCATTTACAAAATTGCCGCAAAGCGCTGCAAATACTGAAAGAAAATAACCCGTCCATACATAATCAATTGCTTCATCCGTAAATGTTTTTGCCTTTTTCCCCTTTTCCTCTTTGTATTGAACCCAAGCCTGTATAAAAAACACAGGTGTTAAAAGAAATAAGGGATGAAAAGGAAACGATATTGTTTTGCTTTCAAAAAGCCAGGCAAGCACACAACAAATAAAAATACTTATGCCATATATTATGCCGCCCAGGCCACTTTCATGAAAATAGCCTTTGGCTTCCTGTATCATGCGGTTGATAAGTTTAAAACTTTCTTCGCCCGTTAATTGTTTTTCTTCCATAACAAAATTTTATTGTGATCTATACTTTGCCCTTAACATGTAACCGGGAATTATCCAGGCAACTAACATAGCGGCAGGAACACATAAAAACTGGTAGTCGTAAATTTTAATAAAAGTTGACAGGATGCATAAAACCCAGCAGGCAATGCCGCCATATATCAATGGCTTGAACTTAATGACAGCACCGGTTAAAAATATCGGCATTCCATACACAGCAAGCAATATGTGAACGATGTGCGTATAATATTCGCCGGACGTAAGTATACCTATAAGAAAACACAATAGGAGAATTACAATAGCAAAAGTTATCCATACATATTTAATAACCGCATCGGTATAAGTTACCACTTTTTGTTGCTGATGTTTTTTACGTACATAATATGCCTGGTAAATAAAAAGCGGTATGGTTGCCAGCCACACGATATAATGTTGCGGATATTGAAATACATGCAATAAAATAAACTGCAAAATGCTGCAGCCAAACACCAGCCAGCCCCAGGCAAGGTACATAGAACCATCTTCTGCATATTTATCTTTTGCACGGTTTATCATGCTTTCAATAAGCTGAAGGCTTTGCTGTGGAGAAAAATCGTTTTCAGAATTTTCAATCATTTTGGAAAGTTAAAAAGTTGAATGAGCTGACAAGCCGACCGGGTTGATACGAGTTAACCTATCAACTATTGATAGGTTGCCAAAACTTTTTCGCTTTGTTCCAGGCTCCAGTGCGGGTACAAAGGTTTTACCTGTTCTGCTTTGGCTAATTCCACTGCTTTTTGCACCAATGGTTTTGCCGCGTCTTTGCCGCCGCCAAATTGTTCCGGCGTGCCATATACGCTCATAGCCTGCAAATAAGCAACACGGGGATTATTAGGATTTAGCTGCATTGCTTTTTGCAGATCATCGGCAGCCTGCGCTCCATACGACATGTAACGGCTTTGCGGATCAACGATCATTTGCTGTGTTGCCGCCATGTTGCGCACAGTTAATATATCTGATTTGGCTTCGTTATCCTTTGCCACAGCATCGGCTTTATCTGCAACGGCATTAATACGTGCGGCAAGCGCATCAACCGTGCCGCCAAGGTCAGAAACCTTTACAGCAGTTGCGCCTTTTTCATCGGGAAAATACATCCAGCCTATGCGCGCCAATGCAATACCCTGCCAGTAATATGGAAGCCATTGCGTTTTTTCTGCATCGCCAATGCGTTGAAATGCTGCAGCAATATTTTCATAATCCGCAACTGTTTTTGCAGAATCAAATTTTTGAAGTTGCTGCTGCATGGCAGTATTGTATTTATCACTCTGTGCCTGTGCCGCAACTGTGCATATAATAGCTGCAGCCAATAGTAATTGTTTCATGTTTATTGATTTTTATAATTTATTTTTTTGTTGATTTTTCAACCGTTCATATTCCTGTTCTTCACTAAAAATATTGTTGCCCTGGTAAGCAGCAAGGTATTGCATGAGTATGCCGAAGCCCCAGCCAATCATTGGCCATATAGGCCAGAAATAAGAATCGGGCCCGGAAGAAAAGTACCATACGGCAATTAAAAATGCATTCACCATAACATAAACAGAAAAGCTGCGTTTAAACATGGCTCTTCTTTTAGCTATTTTCCATAGTGCTTCATCGCGTTCATCGTTATTCATATAAATGGTTTTAGTTTTTATTTTATAGCGAAATAGTAAACCCATGTCATAAAGAAAACCTGTTCGGGAATTCTAAACCATAAATAATTTATACCATTGCCTGAATGATCTGATTTTTCAAGATTTACTTTTTTGGCTGCGGCATAAATATTTGCAGGCAAAATCAACAGAAAAAATATAATTAATATAATGCCTGTAATTTTTATAGTGGGAGCAACAAGTAAACCAACAGCAGCAAGCACTTCTATCACACCTGTTACAAATACAATCTGTTTCCTTGCAGGAAATAGCGGCGGGATCATCAGAGCCATGCCACCTGGGAATTTAAAATGACCCATTGCTGTGAACGAAAGCATTGCCGACATAGCAATTCTTCCGCTTAAATTAATTTCAGCACTGCCGATTAAGGCGGTTATACCAAGGCATAATACAAAAACTGCAATGAGGACAATTAATGGTTTCATTTTGACGGATGAGTTTTGATGAATGACATACCTTCAGCTGAAGGGAATGACACAAGCCTGTCTAACTGCACTACGCAGGCGGGGGAGTTTAATAGCTGCAATTCAGATGGCTTCATAATAACCGGCTTCACGCCTGCAAGGCGCAAAACCGGTATGTATATATGGATTGCTGCTTTCATCTGTTTCTTTTTATCTTTTTTTGGTCAAATAGAACGCCTGACAATCACTCCCTGCATGAAAACATTTTATACGGGTGTTTCAATGTTTTGCCTTACAAATTATTATCAATAGCATCCTGGCTGCGATCTATGCCCCAGCTTAAAAAACATCCGATAAAATAACTGCGGTTTGCTGGTGGTAACACAGCCTGCTTATTTAAACCATTAAACGAATAATTGTATCCATAAACCTGCTTCTGGCCAAGCACGTTGGTTGCACTTACAAATAGTACTATAAATGTTTTTGCATTTTTCTTTCCAAGCGTTGGCAAATATTCAGCACTAATGCCCATGCTGTTATAATTAGGTGTTCGCCCATGATCGTTTATGATATATTTATTATCTGTGCCGTTGTATAGAAAATTATAATAAGGCCTGCCTGTTGCAAATGTGTAAGTGGCATTAAAACCCGCCTTCCATTCTGTAACAAATCTTTTTACAACAAGTGATGCTGTATGATG
>JAEWJV010000417.1 GCA_023386395.1 Bacteroidota bacterium | reverse complement strand
CTGGAAGGTTGTGCAGAACTGAACATACAATATCTTACCCTGTATGCTTTCAGCACTGAAAACTGGGACAGGCCTAAAGACGAAGTGGACGGCCTGATGGAGCTGCTTGTTGATACCATTCGCAAAGAGGTGGCCACGCTGAATAAAAATAATATTAAACTGCACGTAATTGGCGATATGAATACGCTTCCACCTTCTGCCCGGAAAGCATTGGAAGAAGCACTGCTTGAAACCAGCCATAATGATAAGTTTAATCTTATTCTGGCACTTAGTTACAGCAGTCGCTGGGAATTGCTGCAGGCGGTTAAGAACATTGCTGCAGATGTAAAGGAAGGGAGGCTTACAGTTGATACCATAGACCAGGATACGCTGCAGAAATACCTTGCTACCAGCGGATTTCCAGATCCCGACCTGCTAATAAGAACGAGCGGCGAATACCGCATCAGTAACTTTTTATTATACCAGCTTGCTTATGCCGAATTATATTTTACCAGCACCCGCTGGCCCGACTTCAGGAAGAAACATCTTTTTGAAGCAATTATTGATTTTCAAAACCGCAGAAGACGGTTTGGCAAAACAGATGAACAAATTTCTTTTCGTGAGCCGGAGCAACTTCAACATTCCTGATTTTCAGTTTTTGATTTAACAAACACTTTTAAATATTCCATCTAATTTGCCCGCTTTTAAAAATCAATGTGGCTACAACTGTTCAATCGAACCACTTACTAATTAATTAAACAACTAATCCGGATGCGATATCTCTCCGCAATCGCTTTATTCTATTTAGTTTGCCTGGTGAATATCCGGGCAGATGCACAGCAGCCGATTATACCAATGGCGAAGCCGGATACCATTCCGGGAGCTGTCATTCAAAGAGATACTTCGGGTTTAATTAATGCCCTCCCAAATATCAACCCTGCCGATACCACGCCGGTAACTTCTTTAAATGCCGATTTGCTTAACATTTACAACCAGCCTTTTCCAAAAAAATATAAGATTGCCAATATAACCGTAACAGGAAATAATTATTTTGATCAGAACCTGTTGCTTTCCATTGCAGGCTTAAATACAGGTGATGAAGTTTCTTTGCCGGGCGGCGATAATTTTTCGAGAGCAATCAATAAACTCTGGAGCCAGAATTATTTCAGCGATATTGCCATCTATCTTACGGCTTTAAAAGGTGACGCTATTTCGGTTGAAGTGCATGTTACTGAAAGGCCGCGTTTATCAAGGTATGAGTTCGGTGGTGTTAAAAAGGGGGAGAAGGATGACCTTGCGCCAAAAACCGGGCTGGTAATAAACAGGGTTATTACCGAAAACGTAAAGCGCACTTCTGTTGATGCCATAAAGAAATTTTATTCTGATAAAGGCTTTCGTAATGTGCAGGTTTCCGTGCAGGAAATAAAAGATACTTCCGCTCCAAACTCTTCTATTCTTGTTTATAATGTGGAAAAAGGCAGCAAGGTAAAAATAGCCGAGATAAACTTTCTTAATAATACCATTAGCGAGGATAAACTTAAGTCGCAAATGAAGGGTACGAAAGAAAAAAGCCATTTGACGCTCTTCCCTTCAAAAAATAAAACACGGTACGACGACAGCACGAATTATGGTTTTAATGATTATATGAAAGACTGGGGCTTCCTGTCGTTCTCTAAAACAAAAACATTACTTGAGCCATACATAAAAATTAAACCCTTCTCTTCTGCAAAATTCGATGCAAAGAAATATGAGGAAGATAAGAACAAGGTTATAGCTTACTATAATTCACTGGGTTATCGCGATGCGATGATTGTGAAAGACGATACCGTGAATGCAAAAGACGGTTTGCATCTTTATCTGGATGTGGATGAAGGCCACAAATATTATTTTGGCAATATTGGTTTCAGCAATGCTGCCAAGTATTCTGATTCTCTTTTAACCGCTATTTTAGGAATTAAGAAAGGCGATACTTATAACCGTGAACTGCTGGAAAAGAAATTGGGCATTAATGTTTCACCCGAAGGCGGCGATATAAGCGGCCTGTATATGGACGACGGTTATCTTTTCTTCCGGGTTGATCCGGTGGAAACGGCAGTATATAATGATACAATTGATTACGATATAAGGGTTACAGAAGGCCCGCAGGCTACTTTTAAAAATATCAGGATCTCCGGCAACGACAGAACAAAAGAGCATGTAATAAGAAGAGAACTGAGAACATTGCCCGGCGAGAAATTCAGCCGTACAGATGTGATTCGTTCACAGCGTGAAATTGCCAACCTCGGCTTCTTTAACCAGGAAAAAATTATACCGGATATTGTGCCCGACCAGGAAAATGGTACGGTGGATGTAAACTGGCAGGTGGAAGAAAAATCGGGTGACCAGCTTGAATTGAGTGCTGGTTTCGGTGGCGGTATTGGCGTTACCGGTACACTAGGTGTAACGTTTAATAATTTCTCTGTAAAGAATATCTTCCGTAAATCAGCATGGGATCCATTGCCGGTTGGTGATGGCCAGAAGCTAAGTGTTCGTGTACAAAGTAACGGGCGTGCTTACCGTTCTTATAATGCCTCTTTTACTGAGCCCTGGCTTGGTGGTAAAAAGAGAAATGCATTTTCTGTTTCTGTATACGACACTAAGTTTGCCAATGCCTACGACCCTTCTACCGGCACTTATACAAAACGGGCGGCAGATACCTCTTTCTTCAGAACCACAGGCTTTTCTGTTGGTTTATCCAAACAGTTAAAATGGCCCGATGACTATTTTACTGCCGGTGTAGCACTGGAATATGCACGCTACCAGTTAAAGAATTATTACATAGACCCCACTAACCTGCCGGGCTTTAATAACGGGTTTTCCAATAATATCAGTTTGAAATTTACATTGCAGCGTTATTCGGAAGACCAGCAAATATTCCCGAGAACGGGCTCCAACTTTCTTTTAACCCTGCAGGCCACGCCGCCTTTCTCACTCATCAATCCTGATATTAAGAATTGGAAAAATCCTTATACTTTGGTTGAATATTATAAATGGCGTTTTTCCGGCGAATGGTTTGTACCGCTTGGCAGGCCAAGTGGCCCTGATAATAATAAACAGTTTGTGTTAAAGCTTGCCGCCAAATACGGTTATATCGGCAGGTATAATTCTGATCTGCAGATTTCGCCGTTTGAACGCTTCCAGGTGGGCGATGCGGGTTTGAGCAACAGCTACGCATTATTGGGATATGATATTATAGCACAGCGCGGCTACCCGGTTTATCAAACTTCAGACCCGCGTGTAAATCCTGATCAGCAGGGCGCTTCAGAATATTTTACCATCTTTAATAAATATACACTTGAACTTCGCTATCCTTTTGCGCTTAATCCAAGCAGCACTATTTATGCCTTAGGATTTTTTGAAGCTGCAAATGGCTGGTATAGCTTCAGGGATTATAACCCATTCAGGTTGCGCCGCTCCGTTGGTTTGGGTGTAAGGTTCTTTCTGCCCATGTTTGGATTGCTTGGATTTGATTACGGCGTTGGTTTAGACAGGTTTGGCAACGGCACCAAGTTTAAAGATGCTTCCAGGTTTACATTTATGTTGGGTTATGAACCAGATTAATTTACATTTAACGTCTTAACAGTAAAAAATCAACAATTTTTTGTGTCATACAATGAGCCATATAAAGCAATTTTAAAATTTATGGCGAATTTCATGCGCACATAAAAAAATAAAAATGGTTCACATGAAAAAGATATTAATTGTAATACTGTTTTCGGCTGGTTTTATATGCAGTGTTAACGCACAGAAATATGCAATAATTGATACGAAATATATTTTAGGCAAAATGCCTGAATATGTGGATGCGGATAAGAAATTGCAGGATATAAGTAACCAATGGCAGAAAGAAATAGACAACCTGCAGGCTCAGCTTACGGCCATGTATAAGAATTACGATGCTGAGCAATATATGCTGAGCGATGATTTAAAGAAGAAGCGCGAAGATGAATTATACAATAAAGAAAAGCAGTTAAGAGACCTGCAGAAAAAGCGCTTTGGTTACGAAGGTGATTTGTTTAAAGAAAGGGAAAGGATTGTTAAACCCATACAGGATAAGGTTTATAACGCAGTGCAAAAAATGGCGGTAGCCCGCGGATATTATTTTGTACTCGATAAAAGTGAAGGAATTACTGTTATATTTGCCGACCCCAAATTAGACCGCAGTAATGATATACTGCAGCAATTGGGGATTAAAGATTAAAATAGTCAACTAAAAAACAACAATACAAAATGAAGAAAGTTCTGATGGCGGTTGCTCTTTTTACTGCCTTATGTTTTGGTTCCAATAAATTAAATGCACAAACTGCCACAGGTTCGAAAGTTGGTTGGTTTGATATAGAAATCATGTTACAGGTAATGCCGGAATACCGCGTTGCTGATAGTCTCACTCAAATTTATCAAAGGGATACTTTAGGTGCAGAATACCAGGTTTATATGAGTGAGTACCAGAGGTTAGACAGCACACTTAAAGCTGATACTGCTAAAGGCAATGTAGCAAAAACAGTAATGGATTATAATAACCAGCAAAAGCAGCAAATGGGTATGCAGCTAATGTATTGGCAGCAAATCGCGCAGCAAAAATCCCAGACTTACCAGCAGCAATTGTTAGCACCAACGTATAGAAAGATATTGGCTGCTTATAAGAAAGTCCTGGCCGTAAAAAAATATGACCTTGTTTTAAAACCAGATGCTGTGGAACTTGGAAGTAAGGTGGAAAATGTGTTCCCGTTTGTAGCAAAGGAATTAGGTGTAACGTTGCCGCAAGGTTTAACCGTTGATCCTAACCAGGCATTAAATGATCCAAGTCTTGGTGGCGCTGCCGGTGCAGCCAAGCCATAATAAATAATAAATTATCCATAATAAAAAAAGGTTACTGTTCAGGTAACCTTTTTTTATTATATAAAGTTTGAAAACTTATCGCATCATTTCAATAAACTCATCAAATAAATACCGGCTGTCGTGCGGGCCGGGCGTGCTTTCAGGGTGGTACTGTACACTAAAAGCAGGCTTGTTCTTCATGCGGATACCTTCAATGCTTTCATCATTCAAATTCACATGCGTTATTTCAATATTGCTATTGTTTTTCACCGCTTCTGGGTTTACGCCAAACCCGTGATTTTGCGTGGTTATTTCACAACGCTCGTTAGTGAGATTCTTCACAGGATGGTTCAATCCCCTGTGTCCGTGATGCATTTTAAAAGTAGGGATATCATTAGCCAGCGCCAGTAGCTGGTGCCCGAGACAAATACCGAACAACGGCTTATCATCTTCCAGTAATTCTTTCACCGTTTCCACCGCATAAGGCATAGCAGCAGGATCGCCGGGCCCATTGGAAATAAAATAGCCGTTAGGATTAAACGCCCTTATTTCCGCTGCGGGTGTTTTGGCCGGAAACACTTTTAAATAAGCGCCACGCTCAGCCAGTGAAGTGAGAATGTTTTGTTTTACACCATAATCAACTACGGCTATCTTTAAAGGCGCATCGGCATTGCCAACTTCATACGTTTCTTTGGTGCTCACAACGCTGGCCAGCTCAAGGCCGTCCATATCAGGCACCTTATCCAGTTCTGCCTGTAACGTTTTTTCATCTGATATTTCAGAAGAAATAATGCAATTCATGGCGCCGCTGTGACGGATGTGCGCTACCAGCGAACGGGTATCGATGCCTTCAATGGCAACAATATCATTCTTTTTAAGGTATTCATCCAGGCTACCGGTTGCCTTATACCTTGAAAATTTATCTTCAAGGTTACGGCCAATAAGGGCGCGGATTTTTACGCTTTTGCTTTCCTGGTCAAAAGGGTTAATACCATAATTACCAATATGTACGTTGTTCATTATCAGCACCTGGCCATAATAACTGGGATCGGTAAAAACTTCCTGGTAGCCCGTCATGCCGGTATTAAAACATATTTCGCCGGTTGCGGTTCCAATTTTGCCGAATGCTTTGCCTTGAAGAAAAGTGCCGTCTTGTAAAAGAAGAAATGCAGGTTGTAGTGAATCAGACATTTTTTTGAAAGTATTTTTTCAAAATGCAAAAGAAAGGCTTGATTTTGAAATTTAATGATAAAGTTTTCCCGATGTGATTAACAAAAGCTTTCGCCAACTGCTAATATTATTTTATCATCTCTTCATACAATACATTTTCAACTGCTTTTAGCGCAGGGTTAAAGCCACTGTCGTACACAACCTCACAGCCATTTGTAATAGCAACAATACCAAATTTCTTTTTGGGATGAAAGAACATCATACTGTATAATCCGTAAGCAGAACCGGAATGGCCCTTCATTACTTCGCCTGGAATAATTGTATTGTTTGCCGTCATCAGGGCAAGGCCGTAACCGCCTTCGCCGCCTGAAACCGGTGTTTGCATAATCCTGGCACTTTTCTTAGAAATAATTCTTGCGCCTTTATACTTGCCATAATATGCATGCATGGTCATGTACCGGGCAAGATCGGCGGCCGATATTTTCATGCCGCCGGTGGGAGAGAAGATGGGTGCGCTGTAACCCATCACATAATTATTTATTTCTGCTGTTCTTGGGTTGTAAGCGCCATCAGCAGCAATGAATTGCCGGCTGGCTGAATCGTATTCGTATAAAGTGGCAAACTTTGCTGAGTCCAGCGCGCCCACTTCATAACCGCCATACAAACCAAGCTTATCAAGAATATGCGCTTTTATATATTTATCAAAACGTTCGCCTGAAACTCTTTCTATAATTGTTCCAACCATATTGTAATTGAGATTGCAATAAGCGTAGCCGGCGCCCGGCGCATAATCACTGTAACATTTAGCCCAGTTGGGTGTTTTGGCCGGGTTGATGGAATCCAGTGTGAAATATCCATGCGAATCGTTCAGGCTTGATGTATGCGACATGAGCATTTTAAGTGTAATGATTTTATCGGGAAATTTTGGATTGCGTACTGTGAAGCCAATCAGTTTGCTTACATCATCGTTCAACGATAGTTTTTTCGCTTCAACCAGTTGCATGACAGCAGTTGCCGAAAACGATTTGGAAATCGAAGCTATCCTGAAAATATTATCATCGGTTAAAGGCGTGTTTGTTGCGATGTTTTTTAAACCAAAAGAATGCGTATAAATAAGATCGCCTTTCTTAACTACCGCAACCGAAAGCCCTACCATTTTATACACTTTCATAATACTGTCGATACGTATTTCAGCTTTTGTGTTTTGTGCAATACAGGTGCATCCAAGTAACGCCATTAAGCATGTGCATGCAAACTGCTTAAGCCAATAATTCCTTTTCATTGATTATTGTTTATACTGATAAATTATTTCTTTCTCGTTGCCTTAAATGTGCCATTCGGCTGAATAGATAAAAGATCAATCACTTCACCGGCTTCATTCCTGTTGAACTGAACAGTAAAACCGTTCATATTTTTCAATGCGAACTTATCTTTATCAACAGGTACCATTTCGTATTCAGGTTGCCCTTCCACAAACAGGTATAATTTGTTATCCGTTTTTGTATAAACTTTTATTTTAACAGGCGCTGCCGTTAATTCATAGTCGCCGGTATATGCATTTAAACTGCTGGCATCAATAATTTTCTCCCTCAACGATATCGTAAATACAATAGGTTTTAATG
>JAEWJV010000406.1 GCA_023386395.1 Bacteroidota bacterium | reverse complement strand
TAATGATAGCTTAATGGTAATTAATTATGAGTCGGTAAAGAATTGACAAGCGTTAAACATATGTATTGTTCTTAAGTATGATATAAAAGCTTAAAGGCTAATGCTGCTGTTACCGAAAAGCAATTAAAACTGTATCATAAACTTACCCTCTTGTATTTTAACTTTTGTATTTCTGTCGCTTTTAGCCAATCCGCTAAAATGACCTGTGGCAATACCTGTTAACAGCGTATATTTTTCAATGGTTAAGGTAATTGGTATCGAATCAGAGGAGTCAAAAATGTCTTGTGTACCTTTATTGTTATAATATTGAAAATATGCATGGGAAGCAGTAATATTTACTTCATCTTCTTCTAAAGGGTTATCAAGATAAACAGTCATAATTAACCCTGTATCGGGCGAACAGGCAGAAGGCCCGAAAAATGTAAAGGCTGTTTTTTCAACATTCATAACAGATCTTGTTACACTGCCACAGAAAAATGAGGTATCATATTTAAAATTCCATGTACCTAATATATAGCCCGGCTGCCCATTGCATGCAGAGCAATATGGAAAAGCAATTGGTGCAGAAGCAGTGCCGGTGCTGTCATTAGACAATGTATCAATAACTGGAATTGTATCAAGGATGTCTTCAGGCCCGCCTTCATAACTGTATTCTTTTCGGCAGCTTTCATAGCTCATTAGCTGAAAAAGAAGCAAGCCTGCACACATTTTTAAAATGAACCTGCGTAACATGATTCTTTAAAGATACATAAACTGCAGATGCGCTTTGCCGGTTGCTTTCCGGTGATTCGATGCTACATTTGAATACAAAAAATGACAGGAATATCATTGGAATTTTCACTTAATTTTCGCTATATGAAAAGATTAATTGCTTGTATTCTCTTATCATTTATTATGATTAGCTCCTTCTCACAAGATCCCTGGATAATAAAAGCAGATAAAATTGATCCAACAAATTATTACGGTATTACGGTGGCCAATGGCATGATCGGTATTGTATCATCACCCGAACCTTTTAAAGTAAAAGATGTAGTGCTTGCAGGCGCTTATGATTTATATGGCCGCGGCCGTGTAAGCAATTTCCTGCGCAGTTTTAATTTGTTGAATATGTACCTGGAAATAGATGGTAAAAGGCTTGATGCAAAATCTGTTTCCAATTTTAAGCAACAGTTGGATATGCAGCATGCTGCATTCACCACAAGTTTCGATTATACTGATAAAGCTTCTGTTCAATATACTTATTATGCATTGAGGCAATTGCCTTATACCGTTTTAAGCAACGTCAGCATCACGGCAAAAAAAGATATAAATATAACAGCAGCCAGCGTAATGGAAGCGCCGGATGCCTTGCGTGATGTAGAAAATTATTATAATGAAATTGACCGCCCGCATGTAACCATTTCATTGCTTACATCGCAGGCAAAATCACCCACAGGTAAATTACTGATGTGTGCATCCAATACCTTTTTATTTGATGAGCCGCATGGCAGCGAACCAAAGGTTATTCATGAAATGTGGGATAACAATATGCACTTAATGAAGTTTTCCAAAACCATTAAAGCCGGAACAACGTATACATACTCTATTGCAGGTTCTTCTATAACATCGGCCCAACACGCCGACCCGTTGAATGAAGCCGAACGCATGACCCTTTTTGCAAAGCTTGAAGGAAAAGAAAGGTTGATGAATTTTCATAACAAAGCCTGGGATAGCTTATGGACGAGTGATATTGTTATTGATGGCGACGTGCAGTCGCAGCAGGATGTGCACAGCATGTTGTATCATTTGTATGCTTTTTCAAGAGAAGGAACAAACTATTCCTTATCGCCAATGGGGTTAAGCGGTTTAGGTTATAATGGTCATGTATTCTGGGATGCAGATTTATGGATGTTTTCCGCTTTGCTGGTTATGCATCCTGAACTGGCAAAGAACATGGTTGAATACCGTTATGAACGGTTGGAAGCGGCCAAACGCAATGCTTTTTCGCATGGTTATAAAGGCGCCATGTATCCATGGGAAAGTGCCGAAACAGGCGTTGAAGAAACGCCGGTATGGGCTTTAAGCGGCCCGTTTGAACACCATATAACAGCAGATGTTGCACTGGCCGCATGGAATTATTTTTGTGTTACACAAGATACCACATGGCTGCGTTCAACAGGCTGGCCTATGCTTTCATCAACAGCAGATTTCTGGGCAAGCCGCGTGGAAAGAAATGGCCCGCATCAATACGATATAAAGAATGTTGTAGCTGCCGATGAATGGGCCGAGAATGTGGATAATAACGCATTTACCAATGCGGCGGCCATCGCCAATTTAAAAGCAGCTATTGCTGCCGCCAATATTTTAGGCTTGAAATGGAATACAGACTGGCAAATCGTTGCAGATAATATTCCCATCTTAAAAATGCCAAATGGCGTTACGCAGGAGCATGCACAATATAAAGGTGAAGGCATTAAACAGGCTGATGTAAACCTGTTGGCTTATCCCTTGAAAACAATTACAGATACAGCGCAGATTCATAAAGACCTTGCATATTATTCAACCCGTGTGCCTAATGAAGGAACGCCTGCTATGACGCAGGGAATATTTGCTTTGTTGTATGCAAGATTAGGCAATGGGGAAAAGGCATATCATTGGTTTAAAGACGCTTATGAGCCAAATCTCAACCCGCCGTTCAGGGTAATTGCCGAAACAAAAGGCGGCATTAATCCTTATTTTGCCACTGGCGCAGGCGGCATTTTGCAGGCTGTTTTAATGGGTTTTGGCGGTTTGGATATTACGCCGTCCGGAATCGTTCAATTAAAAACGGCTTTGCCAAAACAATGGAAATCGCTTACATTAAATGGCGTCGGCAGAGATAAAAAAACGTACGTCATAAAATGACTGATAATACACGATAAATTATGAATGCGGTTACTTGCCATGGCAGCCTGTTGTCCATCTTCAATTTCTCCTCTGAAAACTTATTCATCAGTAAAATAATAATGTGAATTAATTGTACGTATTTATTAGGTTAATTCATTTCAGTATATGTATCTTTCTCCCTTGAAAACCTTTATAAATAAGGTTTTAATT
>JAEWJV010000351.1 GCA_023386395.1 Bacteroidota bacterium | reverse complement strand
AATGGGAACACTATCATTTGGTAAAAACATTTATGTAAAATAAAAATGCATATACAATATAACGGCTGAAAATTCATATCAGGCATTATAAGTGCTTATAAAAAAAGCCACAATTGATATGAAAAGCCCGATAAGAAATACCCAGTAAGCAACAGCGAGGTAAGAAAACTTTTTGCTTAACACACGCCTTACATTATATGTTTCTTTATACATTTCTTCCGACACAACTTCTTTGCTGCTCTTTAAAAAGCCATCTATTTCAGCCGCATATTTTTCCCAGCTTGCCTTTAAAAAATTATTGCCAATCAAATCAAAACTGCCGAAAAAGAATGTTTGGTAGCTGGATGAATATTTATCCTGCATTGACTTGTTGCTTTGCGGCCGGCTTGCTAATATGCCGAGACAAATAGTTAGAAAGGCAACACTTAGCAAAACAAAGGATGGCATTAACAGGAAAGGATACTTATCACTTCTGCCTACAACAAATGCAATAACAACTGATATAATAATAGAGTTAACGTTTATCAACAGCGCAGCCTTGGAATCTGCTACTGAAACAAGGTGCACGTAGTTACGAAATGCAATTTTAAAAAGGTCTTCTGTTTCTTTGCCGGAAAGGTTGGGCGCTGGCTTATTGATTTCTTTTTTTAGCTTGTTTTGATTAAGCTCCAGCTTCTGAATTCTTTTTTCAAGCCTGATTAAATTCTTTTCTTTATTCGCCGTATAAAATTCTATGGCAAATGCTGTGTAGTATTTCCATTTTTTAAATTTCTCTTTAAAGGCAGATAAAATTTCTGTTTCGGTGCATTGCCTTTCATTCAGGCGGTTCATTTCTTCTTTTAAAAAAGATAGTTGCACAATAAGTTCATTCAGTGCCAGTGGTGTATTCACCGCATCCCAGGCAACCTTTTCCATTTCATTTGAAGGCAGAAGAAAATTTATATAATTACGGATAGCTTTTTCAACTATTTGCAATTGGCCGGCCGGATAACTTACCTGTGCAGCAAAATCATGCAGTAACTTATATTTTATATCATCTTTTCCCAAAAAATCAGATATGCCTGCATACGTGAAACTTGCCATAAGCATGGCGTTATTATAATCCATTTCGTTCAGCTTTTGAGCCTTCGCAATTTTATCGCAGGCCGTTACAACGCCATGTATAAAATCACAGCCGAAATAAAAATTTTCATCAGCGAAAGCATGATAATAGCTAATTAAATAGCCATGCGCCAATTCATGATATTTATTAGTTGTTGCCTGCACCCTGTAATTGCAAATGGTTACTTTGTGTGTTATGCAATTCTTCTATCAATGTGGGTGAAGGCTGGATGGCTGCAGCAGCAATGTTGCCAGGCACTGCAATCTCGCTTTCGGCATCTTCCATTGTTTTTGCTCTAAGATTTTCACTGTATGCAATTATTTCATCAGTTTTTTGCTCAATAAAATCCTTAAGCAATCTTCTCTTTGATTTTCCTTTCTGCCGAACATATATTTTAATAATGGGGCCAAGCCTTTCCTGAATGGCTTTTTGCCTTTGTTTTTTCTTTTCCATAAAATGATTTTTCAAAGCAAACCTGCCTGTTTAAACAAATGAAGTCAATAGATAAACCACAACTTTAGTTGTATATATCAAATGATAGTTTGCAGAAAATATTTCGTCATGATAATTAATAACATGATACTTGCTGCTGTTTATTATTTCTGGTTTAAGGGGTCGTCATCAGGGTTTACATACGTTACGCCTGAAGCGCCATAGCCTGTTATTTCAACAATTACAGGTTCATTCTTCGTCATTGCAAAATGATTTTGATCGGGAATTTCGGAATACACGCTGCCGACAGGTAACTTCTTTAATTTACGCTCATCAAACTTATCGCCGTAGCCAAAATACCATGTGCCTGAAACTACAGTCCCTATCCTGTCATCAGGATGCAGGTGCGCAGGGATTTTTGTATTCGGTGCTACCTTTAATAAGATAGTATAAAGCCCGGATTTCGAGGGATCGCCATGAATAACAATCACCTGTACAGCGCTTAAGTTAGAAGACCCCGGCGCAGATGCGCCGCCGGATGATTTTGCATTAATAATCTCCTGTTGTGTCATTCTCAGCTGGCCGCTGTCTGATTGTGCACTTGAATTAATTGAATTAATCATTATAAGTGCAGCGATTAATTTGAAATAAAATAAAATTGCTTTCATAAATATGTTTATTAAAGATTATAATGTGTTTGTGGTAGATGTATATTTTAAAAATGTAAAAAAGCTCCAACTTCAGTAAGTGCATTAACCATGTTATTTACAGTATTATGCCGGTTCCAGTCGCGCTGCAGTTCACAGGCTAACTGTGCAACGCTTACGAGTTTTGCACCTGCCTGTTCAATTCTTCTTAAAGCTGTTTCATGAGCAATTAAAGAAGTGCCGCCAACTGCATCAACAACAGCATATACATCATAACCTTCTTGTAAAGCGTCAAGTGCAGGAAAGGCAAGGCATACTTCTGTCCACAGTGCTGTTATGATTAACTTTTTTCTGCCCGTAGCTTTTACAGCTTCATTAAAGTCTTCGTCTTCCCATGCATTAATAGTTGTTCTGTCATAAGAAGGCGCATCTTTTAAAACCTGACGAAGCTGGGGAATTGTTTCGCTGTTAATACCTGTCTTTACATTTACAGTTGAAAGCACTAAAGGCATATTATAGCTTACAGCTAACTGCGCCACAATGGAAATATTTCTAACCAATTCGGTTCTGTTCATAGAGTTAATCGAATAAACCTGTATTGGTTGAAAATCTATAATTAAAACTGTGGCGTTTAGTGGCGTAAGCAAATGATCATTTAGCTGATCGCGAATAGAGAGACTGCTCATTTTCTAAAATAATTTAATTGATGAATGATTTTTTTAAAAATTTATTTAGCAAGCAGGAATGCCAGCAAATCATGCTGCACCTGTTCTGTATTTTCCTGCACCATCCAATGTCCTGCGCCTTTTATAATTGATGAGGTTACATTTTGAGCAACCAGTTTGCAGTGATCCGGTAAAAAACTACCGCTGTATTCACCGCCCATTGCCAGTAAAGGCATTTTTAATTTATGCTGCATGAGTTGTTTGTTATCTAAAGCATCCTGCGGAAATTCAGCAAACCAGTGAAAAGCGCCATAGGTTGATTTAGGTGTTGAATATGCCCTTACAAATTCATTGACTTCATCTTGTGTAAAAGCATTTTCTTTATGGCCAACAACCGGCCAGAAGCCCGTTAAAAACTCTTTTTCTTTACCTTGAACAATGCTGGCTGATGTGTTCCATCCAAAAAAACCAAACCACCATGCCTGTGCCTTTACCTGGCTCCATACGGGTTCTACTCCGGGCAATAAAGCATCAAGCAAAGCCACTTTTTTTACTTCATCACCAAATTGCGCCGCATAAGCATACGCCACCATTAAACCAATATCATGGCCAACAACATATTCACTTTTAAAGCCAAGCTGCTGCATTAATGCATGCAAGTGGGCAGCCAATTGTTTTTTTGTATAACCGCTATCAGGCTTGTCGCTTTCGCCAAGTCCCGGCAGGTCTGGCGCAATAACAGTAAAGTGTTTTGAAAGCTCCGGCAGCAAACGGTTCCACATATACCAGTTTTGGCCAAAGCCGTGAATTAATAATAATGGTTCGCCACTTCCGCCAACCACATAATGAATGTTGATGCCATTTACATTAGCCATTGTGCTTTTAAAGTTTGATGGCGGCATCGCGGGCTGAATTTCAACAGCGTTACTATTTATTGCAGTTGTATCATTTATTGCTTCAGGCTTTTTTTCATCAGTATTACAGGCAACTGCAAACAATGCAACTGTAATAACAGTAAACATTTTAAGCTTATACATAAATAAATTTTATTTGAGTGAATGGTTTGTGATCTGATTTTATTTATTCCCTTTTGCAGCAGCATTAATAACGGCTGCAACTTCTTTTGCTTTGCTAATAAATAACACATGGCTGCCGCTAAGCTCCGTTACAACAGCGCCGGCCCTTTTATACATCATTCGTTCAAGCGATGGATTTATGCTCTTATCTTCTGTGGCAACTATAGCATAAGAAGGCTTTGTTTTCCATGCTGCCTGTGTAAGTGGTGTAGTAAATGCTTTAGCAGCAATAGGCCCTTGTGAAGCATACATAAAATCTGCTTTTTCACTATTAACATCAGCCGCAAAACCCGCATGAAATTTTGCTTTATCATAGTAAATAAATCCTTTATCATCCGGTGGGAGAATGCCATTTTCAGGCGCAGGCGCTTCAGATGTTGCAAGCACTAATGTTGACTCGCCGATCTCGGGAACAAATGCAGCAACATACACAAGCACTGCAACCTTATCAGAAACACCGGCTTGTGTTATTACAGACCCGCCCCATGAGTGGCCTATCAAAACAACAGGTCCATCCTGCTTTTCAAGCGCTCGTTCTGTTACTGCCACATCATCTTCAAGTGAGGTAAGAGGATTTTGTACCAGCGTTACATTATAGCCATCGTTTTTTAGAATGTTGAAAACAGCTTCCCATCCTGAAGCATCGGCAAAAGCGCCGTGTACAATCACAATATTTTTTTTGATCCGGTTGTCGCTTTTCATTGTTAATTTTTTCTGGTTAGATATGAAGAAGAATTTAATTACAGTTGATTAAGCCAATTCAGCATATAGTCCGCATCTTCTTTCCAGGTAGCCTGCCCTAAAACAAAATGATTGCGCCCTTCAAATTCTTTATATTCCGTAACTGAATTGCTGCGCTTATATTTTTTATAATTAGCGTAGTTAAGTGATGCAGGAATAGTGTGGTCTTCGCTGCCTGATGTAAGCAGCAATGGTGCATGTGGATTTTCAAAATTTATTTTTGCAGCACTTGTTATAGTATCTCTTACAATTAGTTTTGATTCGGGTATAAGAAACTTGTAGTAAGCGTCTTTCTGTTCATCACAATCCATTCCATTTGTAAAAGCATATTGCCATTGCTTATAAG
>JAEWJV010000269.1 GCA_023386395.1 Bacteroidota bacterium | reverse complement strand
GCTTTTCCCAGTTCACTTTTGCTATATCATTAAAGATAAATCCAATCACATCGTCCTGCGTTACCTTATCATAAAAAGTATTTACCATACGCTCAATATCAGCCCTGCTTTTAATATCCTGTTTCATGGGTTATTTTATGATTAATAATATTGCATCTGTCACCGCTTTTACATCGTGTGTTTCAAATGCTTTAAAAGAAAACATATCGCCCTTTCTTAACGCATGCGCTTTTTCTTTTAAGGTGAAAATAATTTCGCCTTCGGCCACCATTAAGAATGCATCTGTTGCTGAATGATGCGGCTTCAGTATTTCTTCTTTTTTCAATTGAATCAGCACTGCATGAAAGCGCTCATCTTTATAAACCTGCTTCGATTTTATTTTTTCGAAATCCTCCTGCTGGTATATGTTTCCTAAAATCATCTTATCAATTAAAATTTATTATACATTTAAATATTTCAGCAAACAATTAGTAACCTATTTTATGGGCGACGGTTTTTCTAATTGTTTCATATAAGAACTATCCCATTGCCCGGCTACTTTTATCTGGGCTATTGCACCATAATCAAAAGCTTCTATCAGGTTGTGGTTTAAAAACACATAAGTTCCCGGTTCCCTGAATTTGTATAAGGCAGCGGCTGCAGAACCGCCCGGCACTGCCCAGGTTTCAAAATCTGTATAAGGCCTGTTATTAAATTTCCCGCCTGGCCAGTAAAGATCGGCATGGCCGCCAATTAAATGAAAGCGCGTATCGCGGTTGGCCTGCGAAGTAATGAACAAAACTTTTTCTCCTACATTAGCAGTAAGTGCATTCTTACCTAACAGTGCCCCTTGATGCCCGTTGAAAACAATATTGGTGGGCATGAGGGTTTTTATGGATTCGCCTGCGGCCTGCACTGCCTGCTGCGGCGTTGCAATATTTATTATTTTACCGTCTTTGTCTTTAGGTAAATAAAAATCCTGCTCAACAATGTAGTATGCACGGTCGAATGTTACCGTATTACCATTCTCATCTTTTAAACCATCCCTTGGCAAAACCATTATTACACCGTTCATGCCTGCCGTAACATGAATAGGCACCATTGTTCCGCCCGGCGCACAGTGATATACAAACACGCCCGTTCTTGTGCACCTGAACCTGAACTTAGCTTCCTGGCCGGGATTTACCAGTGTAAGATCCCCGCCGCCCATAGCACCGGTGGCTGCATGCAAATCTATATTGTGTTGTTGGGTATTGGTAGCAGGGTTTTTTAATGTGAGGTCTATAAAATCATCCTGGTGTGCAACAATGATAGGTGCCGGTACACTACCATTAAAAGTGAAAACCCAGGCAGAATCACCCGGCGCTACTTCAACTTTCTTTTCTTCGGCAGTTAAAGTAATATCAATAACTTTTGGACCGTCTTTATCAACCTGCTCAAACTTTGGCAACATGGGAGGCGGTACCAGTTCTTCAGTTACATGTTTAAGATTATCACCATTTCCGCTGGACTTCGCATCAATAACTGAAGTGTTATTATTTTTACATGCAGTAAAAATAAATAACACTGCTATTATAAATAGCTTAAAATCATTTAAAAACCCTTGTGTTGAAAAAGCCTGTTTTTGCATCATTCTTCAATTTAAGTATGAGTAATATTGTTGAATTTATGCGGCAGGAGCTTCTCCAAATTTATAGCAATGCTTTATAAATCTTTCTTTTGAAATTTTTTCATGCTTAACCAAACCGGTATAACCTCCCATAAAAACAAAACAATAGCTGCAACAAACGAGCCCGCCTGCGATCCAAAAAAATCTTTAAATATAGCGCCTGTATAGCCCATCAATGCAGAAACGTCCATGCGTAATAAAATTAAGATGCGGCAGAGGTCAACCGGGTTAAATGCGCTGGTAAATAACATGAATTTGTCAAGCGGGTAATCTTCAAACTGGAAAAGAATAAACAATACCAATCCATCGAATATCAATGCAAAATATAGCCACAATAGAATGGTGATACCAATGCCTTTTGCCTTATCTCGGGTAAGCACGGCAGCCAGCAATGCGATGGCAACAAATATTATGGATAATATTATGCCTGTGCCCAGCATAATAAAACCTGTAGCCGAAGGCTGATAAATAATGATAGGAATGCCGGCGCCAATAAAATAAGCTATACTTAATGCAGCAGCCAGTCCATAAAACAAACTCAGCCAGATGGATTTTCTTTTTAAAGGCTGGCTTACGAGCAACTCAATAAATTCTGCGCTATTATAAATGTAAATGGCAGAAAAAATAACAGACATGAGTGGCACAATAAGCAGCGTTATATTTAACAGGCTAAGCATGCCTTTGGAAGCATCATCCTGGAGTGCAAATACACTAAATGAAATAATCAGCAACAAAACCGTATATGCCAGTACGATTTTATTGCGTAAAATATCAGCCGTTACATACTTAATTATCTTTCTCATGAACGTTGATTATGCATTACGCTTACAATGGCCCTGGCCAGCTTTTGCTGTCCGGTTTCATTGCGCAGTGTATTAATATTTTTATGAAACAGCAGCTTGCCTTCCTGCATATATATTACTTGTGTTACCAGTTCATCAAGGTCGCTTAATATGTGTGAAGTAATGATTACAAGCCTGCCTTTTTTAATCTGTGCTTTAATTTTTTCTTTCAGAATTTCAGCAGCAACAGGGTCCAGGCCGGCAGTAGGTTCGTCTAAAATCAATACGTCCGTATCAAATAAAAAAGCAAGTGAGGCGCTTACTTTTTGCCTTGTGCCGCCGCTTAATGTGCGCATTCTTTTTTTCAATATTTCATTCAATCCAAAACTTTCAATCAGCTCTTCATCAAAAGATGTATTGTAAGGGCTGCGAATATCTTTTATCATAGCTATCACCTGCCCGATGGTCATGTTTTCAGGATAGCGGCCTATCTGCGGCATATAACCAATATGCCGGCGGTATTGCCAGTCGCGTAAAATATTTTTATCATTGAATGTAATAAAGCCGCTGTCGGGCACCACCATTCCCAATATCGATTTTATCAAAGTTGTTTTGCCGCTGCCGTTTGGCCCCATCAGCGCAATACATTCACCTTTCATAAAGTTTACCGAAACATCGTCCAATGCTTTCAGCTTGCCAAAACGTTTGGTAAGGTTGGTTGCAATAATCATAAGGCTAATGGTTTCATTAATGGAAAATTATCTTTCAGGTTTTCGGGTGTAATACCAGGCAGTACTTTTTCTGTTTTATCAAACAGCGTTACCATAAAGCTTCTGAACAATACCATTGCCGATGGGTTTTTTTCTACTATCATTGAAAACAAACTTACAGGCCGGTAAGGCACATCGCCAATGCGGTCTTTGTTTATATCATAACCTTCATATTTGTCCCAATAATTATGATCGAATGTGTTTAGTACCAGCGAGCCATTGGTAGCAATATCAAATGTGTTGTTCTGAAAATTATTATAGAGAATATGATTGTCGCTGCAGCTTGCCTGCACACGCATAGCCCACCCGTTGCTGTTAAAAATATTCTTCTCTACTTTAATCCTTGTTGTGCCTTCTGCATGAATGCCGATAGTGTTACTTATAAAGCGGTTGTGATAGATATAGCCGTCTGTAATCTCTTTCAGCAATAAGCCGTAAGCGCCATCCCCCCAGTTTTTAATGAATGAATTGCCTGTCATTTTTACGCCATGTGAATACATAACCGCAACGCCTGAACCATTTTGTTTAAAGATGTTTGAAATATATGCATCATTATGCGAGAACATAAAATGCAAACCATAACGAAGATTGTTTTCAGAAATATTTTTTTGAACGATTGAATTGGTTACAAACTCAAAATAAATTCCATCGCGATGGCCTTTGATGGTGTTATCTGTAATGCGCAGGTTGTCACATTTCCAGCAATGAATACCATTGCCGCTGCTGGATTCTCCGGCATAAGCCTGTAAACGATTATTGGTGATAATGCAGTTATTGCTGTACTGCGTTAAGACGCCCCAGTAAGCATCATCAATTATATTATTTGAAACAGTTACATTATCTGCATGAAAAATTTTAATGGCTGCAATATCATTTACATCAGACCGCCCCGAATGCTGCAGCCTGAAGCCATCAATCACCACATTAGGTGCTTTAATTAAGATGATCTGGTATTTGCTTTCGCCATCTAAAACAGGTTGCTGAATGCCTTTCAATACAACAGGTTTGTCAATCACAATTTCCTGTTCTTTATACAAGCCTGCTTCAACTAAAATTGTATCGCCGTTTTTACAATGCTGCAGTGCCGTTTTAATTGAGGTAAACGTTTTGTTTTTACCAACAACCAACGTTGCTGCATTCAATTGAGCTTCATAAAAAATGCAGCCTGCAAAAAAGAAAGCTATGAATGAAAAGATTTTCATTGATTTTAGTTACTTGTTACAAATTGCTGGTTACAGGCGACATAATAGAGTTTAAACCTGCAACCAGGAGCCGGTAACTATGTATTGATTTATTTGATCAGCTCATCCCAGTTTAAAGGCATACCGCCAGGCAACTTATTCATTACCACTGCAAGGCTGTCGCGGTTGTCGAAAGCTGCAATATTGCCGTTCATGGGACTGTGTAAAAGATCGCTTTTATACAACAATAAACTTTCATTTGCTTTTATAAGATTATGACTGCCGCTAAAGTTTACAGCATACATATCTTTAATATCGGTTTTTGCAATGGTGCCTTCTTTTAAAAACGACATGAGGCAATGCAGGTCATCAAACTTATACACTTTACCTTTTGTTGTAATTATTTCACCGCCAAACTGAGGATCGGATATTGTCATTTTACAAAAGCTGCATGGCTCTTTGCCAAGTTCAAAAGGCTCCGGCCCTGCAGATGTGCATGCAACCAGGAACGATAGTGTTATGATTACAGCAACTATATTTTTCATAATAACTTTCTTTCTTTTTTTGAAATGATAATCTGAGATAGCATGCAAAGCACCAGTAAAGCAGCGGCTGCAATAAACATCCATCCGCCAATATCGGGAATAGAAAATGCGCCGAAGTTTAATAGTTGCTTATAGCCAAGCAAAGGCGGTTGGTAAGCCATGTCGGGCACACGTATCGGCGCTTCGGGATTAAGATTGTGGCCGTAATCATATTCCCATCTCCAGAAATCAAACATGGCTAAAATACAGAAAGCAACAAACAGAACCGTTGTAAAATACAACATGCTTTTGCGGTTGCTGATGGCCGTAACAAATACAAGTGCCGCAAAAAATATATTACAGTAAGGCAATACGGTAAATTCAATAAAATCGTTGGCGTGCAGGGTCCTCATTCCTATGTAATGATTAAGCCCGTTAATAATTTCCACATCGCCGCCAAGCTTTCCTGCAAATATCTGCAATGCCAGGCCTTCAGGATACTGGGGTGCCGTTAACTCTATTTTCCATATAGGAAAGAATAAAACCAGCACCAGTAACAAGGCTGAAAGAAAGGTAAATGCTCTTATCCAGGGCTTTAATTTTTTTAGTTTCATCCGTATATTTTTTGTTTTTTTCAAAGGTCGGACAGAACGCCGTGGTATACATTTCCATGCCTGATAAAATTTTACATGGGCGTTTCATGTTATGAACTTCAGGTGTTACAGAGACTTATTACCGGCTGCATTTTAAACCATTTCATTACTTGCATACATCAGGTTTTAATTTAAAAAGAAGGGTGGGAACTATAATGAAATTGTGCGGCTGAAACACAACATTCCCACCCTTGCAATATTATTTACTGATAGTAGTTGTGTCTTTATTACCCGGCGCTTTATCGCCCGTACCGAATGCCAACGGCACTTTGCTTCCTTTTGGTGAAATACGTATATAGCCAGACATTTCCTGGTGCAGGGCGCTGCAGAAATCAGTACAATAAAAAGGATATATGCCCACCTTTTCGGGTATCCATTTCAATGTGCGTGTTTCGCCGGGCATTACCAGCAACTCTGCTGTGTTAGCCGCTTTAATGGCAAATCCATGCGGTATATCCCAATCCTGCTCCTGGTTGGTAAAATGAAAATAAACTTCGTCGCCCACCTGCACGCCTTCAATGTTATCCGGTGCAAGGTGAGACCGTATTGCCGTCATATAGACATGCACCTTATTGCCTTCCCGCACCACTTTTGCATTAGGCTCGCCCTTGGTGGCATAAGTGTTTTCATTCTGCATAATATCATAAAACTTCTTGCTCTTATCTTTTATGAGGCTGGCTTCGATAGCCTGGGCATAGTGCGGCTCGCCGATGGTCGGGAAGTCGAGTATCAGTTGCATCTTATCGCCTGATATATCATATATCTGTGCACTTTGCGCCAGCTCGGGGCCGGTAGGCAGGTAACGGTCTTTGGTGATCTTGTTATAAGCAATAACATATTTTGCATTTGGCTTTTTGGTATCACCGCCCGGAATACTTAAGTGGCCGATAGAATAATAAGTGGGCGCACGGTCAAGCACTTTCAAATCTTTAATATTCCACTTCACAATTTCAGATGAAATAAAGAAAGAAGTATAAGCGTTGCCCTTTCCATCAAACTCTGTGTGCAATGGGCCAAGGCCCGGCTTCTTCACTTCGCCGTATAAAACATCTTCATATTTTAATACGGGGATATTTTCATAAGTACCATCAAATTTGTTGTTGTTAATGGCATTCATCATTTTACTGAAACTCAATACGGGTATCAATGCCGCAAGCTTGCCTGAACCAACAATGTATTCTCCTGTGGGATCAACATCGCAGCCATGCGGTGATTTGGGGCAGGGCATCATGTAAGCAATGCCCGGCAATGACATAACATCTAACACGGTAACTTCTGTTTCTATGGTGGAAGTGGCTGTTTGTGTTTTTTCATCATACACATTATGTGCATATTTCACCTGTTGCTTTACACCTTTTCCCTGTTGCAGGTATTCTTCAGCTTTCTTCCAGTTAATGGCCATAATAAAATCCTTATCGCGCCGGGATGCGTTTACTTCCAGCAATGTATGTGCCTGCTCTGTATTATAGCAGGAGAAGAAAAACCATCCGTGTGACGGGCCTTTGCCGGCATGGCTCAGGTCGAGATTAATACCTGGTATTTTTAGCTGGAAGGCTATCTTCATGTTGCCGGAAGTTTTATCAACGCTTACAAAGCTTATAGTGCCCAGAAAATTCTTTTTATAGGAATCAATTGGCACGTCACCATCGGCATTATCGGGTGGCACGCTAAAGCGGGTGCCTGCCACAATATATTCTGTATTTTCTGTGGTGAAAGGAGAGGAGTGGTTACCTGCACTGTTAGGCAGTTCCAGAATTTCTGCCGTATTATAGGTGCTTAGATCGATACGCGCAATGCGGGGTGTGTTATTGCCGTTGCCAAACACCCAGCGGCCATCAATTTCACCGTTTGTTTGTGAAGCTTCTATATGATGCAGATCATCCCACGGAATGAAACCGTGTGAAGTATTGAGCATAGGTTTTGTTTCTTCGCTGTAACCATAACCAGCCTGCGGATCAACAGAGAACACGGGTATTACGCGAAGCAATCTTCCCGAAGGCAATCCATAAACGCTCATTTGCCCGCTGAAGCCGCCGGAAACAAAATCGTAAAATTCATCGTATTTACCGGGGGGCACATAAGTTTTTTGTGCAGCATCAGCGCTTACGGCATTAGCAGTATTCTTTGGTTTGCATGAGTAAGCACATAGCATTAGTGCTGCCGCCAGTGCAAGTGCTGCCGGCACATTTGATAGTTTCATATATTAGGTTGTTTTATTTTTTATTTAGCGCCATCATTTTTACGCATGAATTCGAGAATGTGGCGTGCATCATCATCGGTAAGATTTTGGTTAGGCATTCTTACGAGGCATATTTCGAGCTGTGATTGCAATTCGGGATCTTTATCGATCATGGCATCAGGATTAGTAATAAAATTCATGATCCATGCAGGCTGATGCCTTTCTGTAACACCGGCCCAACCCGGCCCAACTAATTTTTCGTTGGTAAGCTTGTGACAGGCAGAACATTTTACATCAAATATTTTTTTACCTGCGTCTGCCATTGTTGCGTCCAGCGGGCCAACTTCAACATTTGAAAATTTTCCTTCACCGCGGTGTGGATCATATTCCGCTAAAGATTTGGTACCTGCATTCTGATCGGTACTGTTACTATCAGCGGAGCTGTTGTCATTATTGCCGGCGCCGCCAGAACAGGCGTACAGCAAGGCAGAGATAATTGTAATTGCAAGCATTTTCTTCATATTGTATCTGTTTGTTTTAATAATATGCAAAGTTTAAAATCCAATGGGCTTTTAGTTATGACTGAAATCATAAAAACAATAAGTAATGTCATGATTAATGTCAACTTTTTATAATTCGATTGCATATATTTGGAATAGTGAAAAGCCACACTCAATGATACAGGAAGATGTTTTACTTACTTATGGGGCAACATTCAGAAAATATACGAAAAACCAATGTGTTTTTTTTGAAGACGATGAGCCCCTGTTTTTTTTCCAGGTCTCAAAGGGGTCTGTGCGTATGGTAAATATTTTCAGGGATGGGAAAGAATTCATACAAGGTCTATTTAATGAAGGGCAAAGCTTTGGTGAACCTTCATTATTAATTAATGCCTGTTATCCGGCTACTGCTATTGCCAATGAGGATACGGTTATCTTAAAAATAGTGAAGGAAAACTTTTTATACCTGCTGCATAATAATGAAGAGATATTATATGATTTTGCAACAATGCTGGGTGCGATGCTCTATATGAAAACTGCTATGGCAAAAGAAATTGCCAGGGAAAGGCCGCACCACCGCATAGTTACTTTATTACACATGCTTAAAAAGCAAAGCGGCTGCCCTAAAGAAAAAATATTTAAGATTGAATTATCGCGCCAGCGTATTGCAGACATGCTTGGCCTGCGTGTGGAAACCGTTATACGCACTATGAAAAGGCTGGAAGAAAATGGCTTTATCGCCATCAAAAAAGGAAAAGCATATATATAATCGTGAGGCCTGAGCATGTTAAATGAATGATGAGTATGAGTGTTACTCACCACTCCTTATATTCTCAGCATATTACTACCGATTATATGATTAAGGTCATAAAAAAACTATCCAGTTGTTTTTTTCTTTGCTGCAATGAGTATAAGCTTACATAAATGGCTGCGCATTGCAGTTTTTAACCTGCTGCTTGTGGCTTTTCTTGGCCTGGTTATGCGTTATAAAATTGCTTTCAGCCTGCCTTTCATTACTCAAAAATATTTTCTTAACGCACATTCGCATTTTGCATTTGCAGGTTGGATTACTCAGGCGCTTATGACGTATATTGCATTTTATATTGCAAAAAACGATGTGTCTTTTTCACTTAAAAAATATAACCGTTTACTGTTTGCCAATCTTGTTACTGCTTACGGCATGCTGTTTTGTTTTCCGTTTGAAGGCTATGGATTAATGTCAATCATTTTTTCAACGCTGTCGATTTTTGTATCGTACGCATTTGCGATTGTGGTATGGCGCGATTTAAACAGGATCGAAAAAAAAACTGTTACCCATGCATGGATAAAGGCTGCTTTAATATGGAGTGTGTTATCATCAATAGGCCCTTATACGCTGGCTTATATGATGGCAACAAAACACATCTACCAGCATATATACCTGGCATCAATTTATTTCTACCTGCATTTTGAATACAACGGCTGGTTCTTTTTTTCCTGCATAGGTTTGTTCATGAATAAGCTGCCGGAATTACTATTCCCTGTCAGGCTGAAAAGAAATATTTTCCATGCATTTGCGTTTGCCTGCCTGCCCGCCTATTTTCTGTCTGCATTATGGCTTCCCATCCCAACATGGATATATATTATTGTTGTAGCGTCTGCTTTTGTACAGGTTATCGCATGGGGCGTATTATCTGTAAAACTGGTTTCAAACCGCATTGCTATTTTTTCACAACAGCACAAGCCTGTTACATGGCTTTTTGTTTTGCCGGCAATAGCGCTAAGCATAAAGTTATTATTGCAGTTAGGTTCTACCATTCCTGCGTTAAGCACCTGGGCTTTTGGTTTCAGACCCATTGTAATTGGCTACTTACACCTTGTGTTCCTTGGCATATTCAGCATATTTATCCTTGCGTATAGTTTATACAACGGGTATTTTCTATATAACAAGCAGTTTGCCCGGGGTGCGTGGATTTTTATAGCGGGGATTATATTAAACGAGGCGCTGCTTATGCTGCAGGGGCTTGATGCCATTACTTATACAGGCGTTCCGTATATAAACGAACTGCTGCTCGGGGCTTCAATTGTAATGTTTATTGGCATACTTATTTTAAACATAGCAACTGTTTCCAATAACCAAAGCAGTGGTAATATTTAAATCTTAACGATTGTAATGGTTATGCTTATAAATATGAGCAGTGAGTTGTAAGTATAGAGGATTCTATAATAACAGCTATTAATAACGCACTTCCTCCGTTCTTTCATACTTCCCGGTTTTCATGGTAAGCTTAATGCGGAATACAATCCCTTTTATTTCATTTACATTTTCAGGCACAAATGGCCATTCATCTGTAAGCTGTACTGTTTTGCTTGTTATTACCGGCAAATTGCGGTTAAGCAAAATTTGCAGGGCTTCCCGGCGTTCTTCTACTTGGGTTATTTCTTCAAAATAGCCCCATGCAATCACACATTGCCAGTTGCCCATATTTTCCATCAGGTATGTTTCAAAACAAACTTTTGGGTTTTGCCGCATCATATTTATTTTCATTCCTTCCCAGGTATGCACATACACATAACCGTTTTTATAAGCATAGCTTACAGGAACTACATACGTAATATCGTTTGCATGACAGCCAATATGGCCGATTATCTGGTGCTGCAATACGGTTTCAATGGCGTCATCTCCAAGGTTACCAAACATATTTTTGATTTTAGGTAAAAGTACCTCGCTGCTTATAATGCATGTGTGATGAACATCAATTTAACCGCTGACAATGATCATGGCCTGTGCTTCGT
>JAEWJV010000291.1 GCA_023386395.1 Bacteroidota bacterium | reverse complement strand
CTGTATCACAGGGTGTAAGAGAAGCCTCACCTGCTAATCCTGCCATAACCTGGGAAAAGGCAAAGAAGACAGACATTGGGTTTGAACTATCAATTTTTAAAGGCTTATTCAATATTGAAGCAGATTATTTCTTTGAAAAAAGAAATGATATTTTAATTGCCAATCAAAACCAGGTGCCCGCAGAATATGGTATCGGTTTACCGCAAACCAATTCTGCCGCTGTCAGGAATCATGGATTTGATTTATCTGTTAGCTCTGTTTATAACATAACACCTGATTTACGTATCGGTATCACTGCCAATGCTACTTATGCAAAGAATAAATATGTGCAGATATATGAACTTGCTGCAACCTATGATAATCCTAACAGAAGGCAAACCGGCCGGCCAATCAACACTTATTATGGCTATCATGCTTTAGGATTGTTCCAGGAAAGTGACGATAAGAATAAAGATGGCATCATAGATCAAAGTGAATATCCTGTAGCACAATTTTCAACCTTGCGTCCCGGTGAAATTAAATTTGAAGATGTAAACGGCGATAATGTTATCGATAATGATGATTTGAAAGCAATGGGCAACCCACCTATCCCGCAATTGATCTATGGCTTTTCACCCTCCGTTTCGTATAAAGGTTTTGATTTGAATGTATTGTTCCAGGGAGCCGGTGCAGGAAGTTTTTACCTGAGCGGGCAGGCAGCATGGCCTTTTGAAAATGGTGCATCGGCGCTGGCTGCCAACCTGGATTACTGGACGCCTGAAAATACAGGCGCACGTTATCCGGTTATACTTCCTCAACCAAGTGCAAACACAAGGCAAACATCTGACTGGTGGTTGCGTAAAATAAATTACCTGCGTCTTAAATCCGCAGAGATAGGTTATACAATTCCGCCAAAAGTTATGTCGAGATTAAAACTGCAAATGATAAGGGTATATGCATCGGGCCAAAATTTAATTACATGGTCAAAGGAGATGAAAGACTTTGATCCGGAAGCAAGCAATTCCGGTGGCGAGTTTTATCCGCAACAAAAGGTAATAACAGTAGGCCTGAACATTACTTTCTAATTTTTAAATTTCTGCTATATGATAAATAAAATTGTAAGAACATCAATATATCTCTCCTTATCTGCATTTATAATTTTTTCGCAAGCCTGCAGCGATAAAGTACTGGATGTTGCTCCCACGGATCGTTTAACAGATGCAAACGTGTGGACAGACCAGGGCACTGCAGATCTTTTTTTGAATGATATTTATACGGGCCTGCCGGATGGTAATAACTGGTATGATCCGATCGAAAACTGGTCAGACAATTCTATCTGCGGTTTCCCGTGGCCGAATTCAAGACAGAATATCCAGCAAAGCCTTCAGTCGCCCGCCAACGCAGGTTTTTCAGGCGATGTATCAAGTTTTTTAGACTGGACTGTTCAATATACCAACATCAGAAAATGCAATGTTTTTATTAATAAAATAACAGCTTCCGCTTTTGCAGATGATTTTAAAACTGAAAAGATAGCAGAAGCAAGAGTGCTAAGGGCCTATTTTTACCAGGTTCTCTGGATGACGTATGGCGGCGTGCCCATCATTACAGATGTATTGAATGCTGACACGCAGGGTGATTCTATATTTTATGCAAGAAACACTTCTGACGAAACACTTCAGTTTATTACTACAGAATGCAGTGAAGCCTATAATGATTTGCCCGATATGCCTGCTTCCGGTAAAGTGGGCAAAGGCGCAGCCATGGCTTTAAAAGGCTGGTGCGAATTATTTGCAGGCAAATTTGCAGATGCTGCCGCCAGCAATAAGAAAATAATAGATGAGTTAGGATATGAGTTAGATCCGGATTATGCCAAACTGTTTTTAACCAAAGGTGCTGAAAGCAAGGAGGCTATTTTTTACAGGGAATACAGCCCTCCGGGTCAAGGCAAAGGTGCAAATCTTGATGGCACGGTAGGCCCAACGTTTACTGCAGGCGGCGCCGAAACAAGCTGGGGCGGCGTTGACCCTACGCAGGAACTGGTGGATGATTACGCCATGGATAATGGCAAAGTTATTACTGATCCTGCTTCGGGTTACGATCCCACACATCCTTATGAACACAGGGAGCAACGCTTCTATCAAAGCATCGTTCATGATGGAGATTTCTTTTATAACGATACCATTTTTACAAGGGTTGGTATAGGAAGCAAAAACGAAATTGACCTGACTGACAGGGATGATGCAGGACAAACAGGTTATTATGTCCGCAAGCGCCTTGATGATAAAACACTGGTACTTGGCGCTGCCAACTGGAGTGGTTATACGAGTTATCAAAACTATATCATCTTCAGGTTTGGCGAAGTGCTACTGAATTATGCCGAAGCGCAAAATGAAGTGGCCGGCCCTGATGTTTCAGTTTATGATGCAGTGAATAAGATCAGGAACAGGTCTGCCCTGCCTAACCTGCCCGATGGTTTAAGTAAAGATGAGATGCGTACAGCCATAAGGCGTGAAAGGAGAGTAGAGCTTGCTTTTGAAGATAAACGGTTTTGGGATTTGATCCGCTGGCGCATTGCCGAAGTTAACCTCAATAAACCTTTGCACGGCGTTTCCATTACGGTTGGTGCCGGTGGTGCACTTCAATATAATTATGTTCCGGCAAGGGGCGGCGACCGGAAATTTTACGCCGTTAAAAACTATCTTTTTCCAATACCTCAATCTGTAATTGATAAAAATAATAAGCTCACCCAAAATCCTGGTTATTGATTTGTTTAATACAAGCAGTTGTTTTTAAGTTTGAGAAATTCTTTGTTGCATAACAAAGAATTTCTTTTTTATTGAATATTTGCTGATGAAACGTAAGCCATTTAATTACAGTATTCATTATTTTAAGTTAATGAGAGTTCAAAACAAGTTGTTTGAAATGTTTCTATGAAATTAAAGAAGATCGTAAAACATAAAAGCTCTCTCAACGTCATTTCGACGAAGGAGAAATCTCTTAAATTATTTTGGAGTTTAAACTCACGTAGAGATGTCTCTCTATCGTTCGACATGACGAGCCAGGCCTCTGCTTCATTGGCAAACATTTTCATTCTTCAAGTCTTATCCAGAACTTATTTTAAATTATTGCTGATGCTAATTGTTGTAATAACTAATATTAGCTGCAACACAAGAAAAGAAAAAGCGCAAAACGTTCAACCACTTTTCACATTGCTTCCATCATCGCAAACTAATATCACATTCAGCAATATGCTTACTGAGGGACTTAATACCAATGTACTGATGTATGAATATTTTTTTAACGGTGGAGGAGTGGCTGTTGGTGATGTAAACGGAGATGGATTAGAGGATGTTTATTTCAGTGCAAATATGGCAGAGAATGCGCTGTACCTGAACAAAGGCAATATGCAATTTGAAGATATTACAAAAGCAGCAGGTGTAACGGGAAGGCCGGGCCCATGGAAGACAGGTGTTACAATGGCTGATGTAAATGGCGATAGGAGAATCGATTTATTTGTTTGCTATTCGGGCAAGATAAATGGCATGAAAAGGATACCTCAGCTACTTATTAATGAAGGAACCGATAACAATGGCATTCCCCATTTTAAGGATGAAACAAAAGCGTACGGTCTGAACGATTCAATGTTTTGTAACCAGGCTTATTTTTTTGACTATGATAAAGACGGCGACTTAGATGCGTTGTTCATTAATCATAATCCAAAGCGATTCAGTAATCTTAATGATTCTTCGATACATGAATATATCAATACTCACAGCAGTGAAACCGGCACAAGATTATTTAAAAACAATCACAATCATTTCGAAGATGTAACTGAGAGTGCAGGCATTACCAACAGTATTTTAAGTTATAACCTTGCGGCCGGTATAGCTGACGTTAATAAGGATGGCTGGCCGGATATTTATATTTCAAATGATTATCTCGTACCGGATTACCTGTATATCAATAATGGTAACGGAACATTCTCAGATAAATTAAGCGAGGTAATGGGGCATACTTCATTGTCTTCTATGGGTAATGATATAGCCGATATAAACAATGATGGCCTTCCGGATATTTTTACGCTGGATATGTTGCCCGAAGATAATCACCGTCAGAAGATATTATTTGGCCAGGATGATTACGCAACATTTGATATGAATATACGGGCAGGGTTTCACCGGCAATATATGCGCAATATGCTCCAGCTAAATAATGGAAATGGAAGCTTTAGTGAAATAGGACAACTGGCCGGTATTTCAAATACCGACTGGAGCTGGGCGCCGCTGTTTGCAGACTATGATAATGATGGATGGAAAGATCTTTTTATTACCAATGGTTATTTACGTGATTATACAAACATGGACTTTTTAACGTACATGGGCAACCAGTTAAAAAGTTTACAGAACGGTGTTCACCGCGAACAATTATTCGAAATTTTACAGCAGATGCCTTCTTCAGATATAAAAAATTATCTTTTTAAAAATAACCGGGATCTTTCTTTCAGCAAGATGAATGATGCATGGGGAATAGACAGTTTTTCAAACAGTAATGGCGCTGCTTATGCAGACCTGGATAATGACGGCGACCTGGATTTGATAGTAAATAACGTTAATAGACATGCGTTTATATATCGCAATGAATCCAATCCGCAACAACATCATTTTATAGAATTAAAACTTAATGGAAGCGGTAATAATACGCAGGGATTAGGAGCAAAAGTTTACTTATTCAGCAATGGAAAACAACAATACCAGGAGCAGATGACCGCAAGAGGATTTCAGTCTTCCGTAACGCCTGTAATGCACTTCGGGCTTGGAAAAGACAGCATTATCGATTCGCTGAAAATAGTATGGCAGAGCGGTGAAATGCAGGTATTGAAAAATGTAAAATCAAACCAATTTGTAACACTGGATGAAAAAAATGCCACGCTGCCATACATAACACGGCCTTCGCCAAAGCCTTTCTTTGAGACCGTACAATCACCCATTGTTTTTAATGACAGTTCAAAAAATATGAATGATTTTAGCAGGCAGCCTTTATTGGTTAACCCGCTGTCTCATTCAGGCCATTGCCTTATAAAAGGTGACGCAAATGGTGATAAACTTGAGGATATATATGTTGGTGGAGGAAACGGTAAAGCAGGCTGTTTGTACATTCAGCAGGCAAATGGTACGTTTATTCAAAAACATGAAGCCTCATTTGAGCGTGATAAAGCCAGTGAAGACGTTGATGGATTATTTTTCGATGCTAATAATGATGGATTTAATGACTTATATGTAGTAAGCGGCGGCTATAATAATTACGAACCCGGTGATAGTTTGCTGCAGGACAGGCTTTATATAAACGATGGTAAAGGCAACTTCGTAAAAAATAATAACGCCTTGCCGCTGATGCATGTAAGCAAAAGCTGCGTCCGCATGGCAGATATAAACGGTGATAGATTCCCCGATCTTTTTATAGGTGGAAGGGTAATCCCCGGTCAATATCCGCTTACTCCGCAAAGCTATCTGCTGATGAACGATGGCAGGGGGCATTTTACCGACGTAACTTCATCTGTTGCGCCTTTCCTTCAACATATCGGAATGGTAACAGATGCCGCATGGCTGGATTTAAATAGTGATAACAGGCCTGATTTAATAATAGTGGGCGAATGGATGCCGGTAACCGTTTTCATTAATAATAACGGCAAACTGGAAAATCAAACAAAAAACTATTTTGATAAAGACTATAGCGGTTGGTGGAATAAAATTGTCGTTGCGGATTTGAACAAAGATGGAAAAGATGATTTAGTAATCGGAAATTTTGGCCTGAATGCACAATGCAAGGCAAGTGATGAAGAACCTGTTGAAATGCATTATAAAGACTTTGATGCAAACGGAATAATTGAACCGGTACTTTGTTATTATATGCAAGGTAAAAGTTATCCTTTCTTATCAAGGGATGAAGCTGTAAGTCAAATAAACGGGCTGGCTAAAAAATATCCAACTTATAAATCTTATGCTGATGCAACATTGCAGGATATTTTTTCAAGTGAACAGCTAAAAGATGTAGGCCATTTAAGCGCCAACACATTCACTACAGCCTGCTTTATCCGGCAGCCTGATGGCAGGTTTCAAAAGAAAAGCCTGCCACCGGAAGCGCAGTTTTCGCCCGTGTTCACCATTACGCCAATTGACTATAACAAAGATGGCAATGAAGATCTATTACTGTGTGGAAATATCAATAATGCCCGCTTACGTTTTGGTAATTACGATGCTAATTATGGCATTTTACTAAAGGGTGATGGCAATGGAAATTTTTCCTATGTAAAACAGGAGCAATCAGGATTTCAAATACGCGGCGATGTACGATCTGTTATACGCATAAACAATACATTGCTCTTTGTTGTTTCTCAAAAAGGCATTGAAGCTTATAAAATGAAATGATTGTAGGAGTTCAGTCAGAGCTGATAATATTTTGTTACAGTAAAGATCTTTGAGTTATGCAAAGAGGTTCGGCATTTCGCTTCCTGGCAATACCGGTCATATATTGAGCGCAGCGAATGCAGCGCAGTATTGTTTGATCAAATCTCTTACAATATGAAATTGCTGCATGATTTCATCTTCTGTTCCCGTAGCTTTTGCGGGGTCAGGAAAATTATGATGAAATCTTTTTGCAGTGGATGGAAACACCGGGCATCTTTCTTTTGCATTATCGCAAACCGTAATTATATAATCAAATTTGATATCGTGAAACTGACTTACATCTTTAGATTTATGATGTGAGATATCAATGCCATCTTCTTTCATTATTTCAACAGCTTTCGGATTAACACCATGCGTTTCCACCCCTGCACTGAATACTTCAGCTTTATCACCTGCAAAATATTTTAAGTAACCTTCCGCCATCTGGCTGCGGCAACTGTTGCCGGTGCATAGCACCAATATTTTTTTCATTGGAACTTAATTACAACAATCAGTAGTGCAACAATTTTTTTGCTCCAGCGGTTTCTCTGCATACACTGTAATGCTGGTGATGCCGGTAGCAGATTGTTTAAATGCCGTAAGCTGTTCTGCTGATAAATATTGCTGTAAAATATCATCCGGAATAATGATAGCCTTATTTTTTTGAACAATAATATTTTCAAAACCGTTGGCCTTTATTAATTCCAGATATGCCTGCTTTTGAATAGCGCCTGCCACGCAGCCGGCATACATTTCAGCCGCCTGTTTAATTTCTTTTGGTAATTCGCCTTCCAGAACAATATCGGATATAGAAAAATGGCCGCCTGCTTTTAATACCCTGTACATTTCTTTCATTACACCATCCTTATTAGGAACGAGATTTAGAACACAGTTGCTCACTATTACATCCGCAATATTTCCGCCTGCAGGTATATCCTCAATATCACCATGCCTGAATTCAACATTATTAAAGCCTCTTGCTTCCGCATTTTGTCTCGCCCGTTCAATCATAGCCGGTGTAAAATCTATACCAATAACTTTACCGGTTTCACCCGTTTCATGCCGTGCAATAAAGGCATCATTGCCTGCACCGCTTCCCAAATCAATTACTATATCCCCTTTTTTTATTTTGGCAAATTGTGTTGGCAAACCACAACCTAAGCCTAAATCCGCATCGGCATTATAACCCTCCAGCGAGCTATAATCATCACTCATGATATTATATACTTCAGTTGAGCAGCCGCCGGAACCGCAACATGAACTCTGATTGGTTTCTTTGTCCTGTAAAGCAATTTCACTGTATTTCTGCTTTACCAATTCTTTTAGTTGTTGCTGTGTTTCCATATTTGTATGTTTTATCTATCGTAATATTACGATGTTATAAATAAAAAAAATTAAATATTTATATTCAAATCAACAAAAGACTTAACATTATCAGGTCCCTCAACTTTCAGCGTTAAAACTTTATTGTCAACGTCTTTCATAACATGAAAATCTAAAAAGCTGCAGCATTTACTTTCTTCTTCAATAAAGAAAGCAATTTGCTTTTCTATTTCTTCATTCATTACAAAATCAAAACAGTAACCGTTTGCCAGTTCGGTTTTTGAAACCCTTTTTTTATTTAGTGCTGCAAAAATTGTTGCCTTACGTTTTTTAAGCTCGCGACAGCTTAACGTACAGGTTAGTGGAGGAGCAGCCTCTTCAGAAGTAATGGAATTCAGCTCATTGCTTTTCATAAACAACAATTTTCAGAGGTTTCCTTATAATTATCAAATAACCTGTTGAAGCACAATTGGGCTGCCTTCCATTCCTTTTCATTGATGCAATAACAAACTTTCACGCCTTCTATTTCACCTTTTATTAATCCTGCTTCCTTTAATTCTTTCAAATGCTGCGAAACAGTGCTTTGTGATAATGGCAATTCTTCAACAATATCCCCGCACATGCAGGAGTTCTTTTTACTAAGAAACTGTAAAATGGCAACTCTTGCCGGATGTGCCAATGCTTTTGCATATTTTGAGATGCGATTGTGTTTTACTGAAAATTCTTCGTGTTTACCTGCGCCCATAATATATTAATCGCAATATTACGATATAAAATGATTGCTGAAAAATTTAATTAAATAAGCAGGCGGTGCACAGCGGCAATTGTATTTTACGTGTAATAAAATGCCTGCTATTCAATTCTGAATCTTAAACCCCCATGAAACATGCTGCCGGTTAAATAGAAGTTTGGAGACTTATCTGCCTGCTTACTTATTGTATTCTGGTCTTGTTGACTATCAACTCTAAATGTGGTAGATAATAAGCTTGTATCATGTTCATGGATGCAGCACAGTAGAGTACAGTAAACTGACCGATTCTTTTGACATTGCATTTCAATAAACTTTTAAAATCGATTGCTTATGTTTAGACAAAAAATGAAACTACTGGGCATGGTGTGTGCTTTTGTAGTTGCTTGTATCTGTGAAAACGCCGGTGCCCAAAACGTTTCCATTAATGGGAAGGTCTCAGATTCCAGTACCAATGCCGGAATTAGCGGGGCCAGTATTACACTGAAAGGAGACAGTAAAACAGGAACTGTTTCCGATATCAACGGCAATTTTAAAATTGCTGTACCAAAAGGTGCAGTGCTTACAGTAAGTTCGGTTAATTACAAAACGGTTGATGTGCAAACCGGAAACGATCTTTTCCTGAACATTATATTGGCGCCTTCATCATCAGAGTTGAACGAAGTGGTGGTTATTGGCTATGGCACGAGGAAGAAGAAAGACCTTACAGGTGCGTTATCAATCGTTAGTGCAAAGGATATAACGAAAAGCACTGCGATGACGCCTGAACTTGCATTGCAGGGCCAGGCACCGGGTGTTACGGTCATATCCGGAGGCGGTGATCCTTCTGCAAGGCCAACAGTGCGCATCCGCGGCGTAAGCTCATTCAATTATGCAGATCCTTTATATGTAATTGATGGTATTCCTATTGAAGAAGGCGGCAGGGGCGCAACACCTGATGCCACCAATGACCCTACCCGTAGAACACCTATTAACCTGTTTACCATCATTAACCCGAATGATATAGAAAGCATGACGGTTTTGAAAGATGCATCTGCAACTGCTGTATATGGGGTGAGGGGTGCTAACGGCGTAATTCTCATCACCACTAAATCAGGCAAAAAAGGCAGGGTAAGGGTTGACGTAGATGGTATTTACGGCAGCACTAAAATACCTGAAACTTATAATTTCTTAAATACATCTCAATATGTAAAATTTATTACAGATGCCTACAATGCGCATCCTGACCCTGACCCGGATGGCGGCACGCTTCCTATTGGTGAAGCTCCGAAGTTTGGCCCTGTATGGGACCCCTCAAGCCCACGCTATTTAGGCAACAGCCCCACTTATGACTGGCAGGATGCAATTATGAACCACCAGGCAAAGATTCAGAATTATAACGTGCGTGTAAGCGGTGCAACCGACAATACCAACTATAATTTTTCAGCAGGTTATGCAAATAATGACGGGCCGTTTGAGGGTGTAAACCAGGAACGTTACAGTATATCAACGAACGTAAACAGCAACATAGGGAAGTATATTACAACAGGCCTTAACCTTCGCTTAATACAGGAAACAACCAAAAATGCAAGTTTTGGCGGCGCCACCAGTGATCTTTCAATATATAAAGCTGCTCCGTGGCAGGCAATCTATGATCCTTCAAACCCTTACGGTTATGCCGCTTTATGGAAATTGAACCAACCGGCAACACCAACAACGTTTGACGTAAGCCCTGTGTGGCAATCCGGCCTTGACCAGTTTGTGCCCGTATCTAATTATCTTGGTTTACTGGCAACCAACAGCAGCCCCACAACACACCAAACTATATTTGGAAGCGGTTATGTGCAACTACAGCCGGTTGCAGGTTTAAAAATACGCGGCACTGTTTCGGGCCAGCAATTAACCTTAACCACTAATGGTTTTATTTCTTTTGATAACTGGCAGTTTGGCGAAACGCCCGGCAACCCTTATGCCGGTGTAAAAAATCCTGTAAGCGGACAGCGGTATAATAAGGTGAATATTGACAACAGCATCACCTCAAGCCTTAATACTGCTTTGAACATAGATTATGCGCACAGCTTTGGCGATCATAATATTGATATAACATTGGACGCTTCCCAGGAGGAATGGAAATGGAAAACCAACGGCGTTACTTCTTTCATTACTTCAGATAACCCTGACCTGCGTTATTTTAATGCAACCGGTAATGAAAGCGGTTATAAGGAATTGCATGGCCATTATGTTTTGATAGGGTATCTTGGAAGAATAAGCTACAATTATAAAAGCAAATATTACCTGGACATTTTGGCAAGAAGAGATGGCTCATCCCGCTTTGCAGAAGGCCACCAGTGGGGCACATTTCCTGCAGGCTCTGCAGCCTGGCGCATTTCACAGGAAAATTTCATGAAGGATATAACTTTTATAAACGATCTTAAAATACGTGGCGGTTATGGTGTATTGGGAAATGAACAAACCACACCGGGATGGAAATATTTATCTGTTGCTGATGTAAATCCGCCATCTTATAATTTAGGCAATCCTAATGTAAATAATGTAGGTGTTGCATTTAAAGTAGCAGCAAACCCTGATATAACATGGGAGAAAAAAAGATCAACCAATATTGGCTTTGATGCCTTGTTGTTAAACAATTCCATCACACTTACATTTGATTATTATCATAACATAACAAAAGGCATTATACAAAGCGTAAACCTAACGCCAAGTTCGGGCGTTCAATTGCCTTCTGATATTAATATTGCCGACGTACTTAACAGCGGCATAGAGTTGCAGGCTGGTTATAATCACAGTTTTGGAGAAGTGAATTTTGCTGTCTCAGGCAACATAAGCACTATTCACAATGAAATAACGGCTTTAAATAACCATACTGCGTTAAGGGGGAATACATACAGTTTGGAAGAAGGCTTGCCCATCGGTTATTTGTATGGATATAAAGTTGGCGGTATTTTTCAAAGCCAAAAAGATATTGATGACTGGAATGCAGCGCACGGGGACAATTTATCTAATGAGCAAAAACCCGGCGATATTTATTTCCGGGATTTGTATGGGCAACCAACACCCGGCAGCACAGCACATAACATAGTTAAAGACAGCGTAGTTGACGCAAATGATCAAACCTATCTTGGTAAAACAATTCCCGGGTACACCTATGGCTTCACACTTTCTGCAAACTATAAAGGTTTTGATGTTTCTGCTTTCTTTTATGGTGTTGGCGATGTGCAGAAATTCAATGCCATACGCGCAGCGGGCGAAAGCATGAATACCAATGGAAGAAACCAGCTCGCTTCTGTATTAAATGCATGGACGGAAGCCAATCATTCCACTACAATGCCGCGTGCCGTATATGGCGATCCGAATAGTAACAACCGGTTTTCAGATCGTTTTATTGAAGATGCAGATTACCTGCGTTTGCAAAATCTTCAGGTTGGATACACTATTCCAAAAAGATGGCTTGATAAAACCCATGCATTGCAAAGTTTCCGCCTTTATTTCAGTGGCATTAATTTGTTTACCATTTCCAAGTATTCAGGGGTAGATCCTGAAAATGATGCATATCCTTCAACAAGACAATTCCTGATCGGGCTAAATGCATCTTTTTAAAAAATTAAACTTATCGTCATGAAATTTATAGTGAAAATATTATTATCAATCATTTTTGTAACAAGCCTTGTTTTTTATGTCGCTTGTAATAAAGATAAATTGAATGTGCCGCCGCCAACGCCAACAGAAGCTTCTTACTTCAGTTCAGAGATAGAATTCAGAAGTGCCATTCTTGGCGTGTATGCAGTATTAAGTGATTATTTTTCTTCAAGCAATTCTGCTGGCGGCTCCGGCAGTGCAGAACTGGAAACATTCTTCCTTCCTGGTGATGATTTAACGAGCCAGACTGAAGAAGTGTATGAAATCTTCGGTAACAATTTAAATTCTACAGAGGGGAAAATTCAACAGATATGGGGAAGCAGTTATATTTTATTAAACAGGGCTAATAAAGTATTGAACAAAATAGAAACGGAGAATGGTGTATATACAACGCCGGATCTTAAAAATTATAATAAAGGCGAAGTACTTTTTCTGCGTGGTTATGCACATTATATGCTCTGGAATATGTTTGGTACTGCGCCGTTGGACACTGCTGATTTTACTTCACTCGAACAGTTAAATCCACCAAATTCTTCAGGCACACAGTTGCTTGACCAGGCTATCAGCGATTTTTCGCTGGCAGCCGCTTTACTGCCTGCATCATGGGGAAGCGATGACATTGGAAGGGCTACAGCAAATGGCGCTTATGGCATGTTGGGCAAAGCGCTTGTGTTTCGCGCAACCGTAAATAAAAGCAACGAGGATTACCAGGCAGCTATACAGGCTTTTAATAAAATAAGCGGTGCATCGCTTACGCAAAATTTTAAAGATAATTTTGATGTAAATCAGGAAAACAACAGCGAATCGCTTTTTGAATTCCAGGCAGGGCCGCCAATTGCGGGGCCGGGAAGTACAAACTCATGGCTGGCGAATGATGTTGTGAATATTGGGGTATCCAGTGCTTACTGGCAATGTTTTTATAACGGCGCCGGCACTTACATGGGCGGCAATTTATACGTGGCAACAGACAAGTTTAAGAATGCTTTTAATGCAGATGATCCGCGTTTGCCTTTAACCATCAATACAAGCAATAATAACATAACTAAATATGTTTTAAACGGCGATGCAATGGAAGGTGTGGTAAACTCCTTAAACAATGTGCGCATATTGCGTTATGCTGATGTGTTGTTATTAAAAGCTGAAGCAACGTTGCAATCGGGAGGCAGCACTTCAGAAGCTATTAACTTAATTAATGAAGTAAGAACACGTGCAAGAAATATGGCTGCCGGTGGAACAGAACCGGCAAACTTCAGCACATCAGAAACAAATAAAGCCACCATCATGCAATGGATAATGGATGAAAGATTAAGAGAGCTTGGCGCAGAAGGCCAACGCTGGTTTGATGTAAAACGCTGGGCACTTGGTAGTGTTATAACTTTAAGTAAAGATTTCTTTGATTCAAACTGGCCATCGCTTACGTGGGATGATCATTATTTAAATTTCCCGGTTCCATCAACTGAAATTGATAAGAACCCGAACATTCAACAGAACACTGGTTATTAATTTGGTCATACTGCAGGTTTCATAAGAATACCGGGGCTCCTCAATTTATTGGGGGGCTTCAGTTGTATGTGTACGCTTTACTTGTATAAAAAAAATTAATCTGATGATCAGGAAACTTTTATTACTATGTTGTTTTCATGTTTTGTTTGCAGGTGTTTCGAATGCCCAGCCAATAAAAGAAGGGCCTGTTTTATCTGTTTACAACAATCTATCCTTAGGTGCTTATCATGATACCATTTCAGTGCAGCCATTGCAGCCATTAGTCCTCCTTCATGCAAAGGGTTTTGTGTTTTCAGTATTTGACGGAAACCATAAAAAATATTTCTCCGCTCCCGTTAAAGAAGCCAATACTTTTATAGCCGGAGGCGCACTCGGCAGGCAATCGGTTATTATTTATGACAGTAAGAACAGGCCGGCAGACTCGTTATCGTTTTATGTAGATGCCGCAACCAATATTGATGATGGCGGCTATTATAAAAATATGTTTGATCTTTTTCACCACGGTATGTTTGTTGACAACCATGATGGCGTTTATCCTGTTACCTGGAACGGCCATACTTACCATGTTTTTGTTCAATGGGTTTTAGATAACTATCATACCATGAAAGGCATGAAATACTTTATGCCCAATGCGAATGAGCTGGTTGATATTATGCGGCAATCGCAACGCCCTGACGGCATGATATACAGCTTTATACAATATATGAACAAAGCTGATTATTTTTTAACAAGGGATAAGTTTT
>JAEWJV010000268.1 GCA_023386395.1 Bacteroidota bacterium | reverse complement strand
CAGATTCATCTGCACTAATCGTAAACGAAGCAGCAGTTAAGGCAATGAGCATGAAAAATCCTGTTGGTAAAACAGTAACTTTTTTTGGAAAAAAAATGCAGATTATTGGCGTTGTGAAAGATTTTCATTTTGAATCAATGCATGAAGTGATAAAACCATCTGTTTTAAATATTGTACCAAGAGGCAGAACTGTTATTGCAAGTATAAACAGCAATCATCAACAAGCAACAATTAATGCTATACAAAATTTGTATAAAAGCTTCAACTCCGGCTTTCCTCTTACATTTAATTTTTTAGATGAAGCTTATCAACAGCAATATGAAAGTGAAACAAGAGTGTCAGCATTATCTAAATATTTTGCAGGATTAGCAATTATTATTTCATGTCTTGGATTGTTTGGATTAGCTGCATTCACTGCGCAAAAAAGAAGAAAAGAAATTGGTATAAGAAAAGTAGTTGGCGCATCTGTAAGCAACATCACAACAATGCTTTCCAAAGATTTTTTAAAACTTGTTGCCATCTCTTTACTGATTGCCTTTCCTGTGTCGTGGTGGTTACTCAACAACTGGTTGCAAAGTTTTGCTTACAGAATAAATATAACGCCATGGATTTTTGTTATTGCAGGCTTCTCAGTAATTATAATCACGTTATTAACGATAAGTTTTCAATCAATTAAAGCAGCGATTGCAAACCCGGTAAAGAGTTTGAGAACGGAATAAAGAACGTGAATGGTCAATGGCGAATAATGAATAAAAAATAAGCTTAATTATTAAAATCAGACAAACGTGGTCAAAAATTATCTTAAAACAGCATGGAGGAATATAACCCGCACAATTGGTTATAGCATATTAAATGTTACGGGTCTTGCAATAGGAATGGCTGTTGCATTGCTGATTGGTCTTTGGGTATATGAGCAATATTCGTTTGATAAATTTTTGCCGGAATACCAATCCGTTTATCGTGTGCAAAGAAACTTTAATAGCAATGGTGATACGCTTACATTTCAAACAACTTCATTAAAGCTTGCTGATGCTTTGCGCACACAAATTCCGGAGATAGAATATGTAGCTGAAAGTGATTGGACAGGCAATCATGGGTTAATTGTGGGCGATAAGAAGTTATATGTGAATGGCGCCATTTCGGGTACAGACATCTTTAAAATTTTTCAATATTCATTCATCAAAGGCAATGCAAATACTGCGTTTAAAGACCCGTATTCAATTGTACTTACACAGTCGCTTGCAAAATCACTTTTTGGCAATGAAAATGCAATAAACAAATTAGTGCGTGTTGATAACGCGCATGATTTAAAAGTAACCGGAGTTATAAAAGATGTACCGGCAAATGCGAGTTTCAGTTTTAAATATATTGTTCCAAGCTCTTATAGTTATGCTGTTAATCCGCAAATAAAAAAAGACGGATTAAGCAGTTTTGGCAATAACAATTTGCAAATTTTTGTAAAGCTAAAGCCGGGCGTTAATTATGCGCAGGTTGCACCAAAAATCAGGAATATAGAACATACCGAAGAAGGCAACATTAATGCAATGAGTTCTTACGTTACGCTGCAACCAATGGAGCGCTGGCATTTGTATTCAAACTATGTAAATGGAAAAGACACCGAAGGTTTTCTCACTTATGTAAGAATGTTTTCCATTATCGGTTTACTGGTATTGATTATTGCCTGCATCAATTTTATTAATCTAACAACAGCACGTTCAGAAAAAAGAGCAAAAGAAGTGGGTGTGCGAAAAGCAATCGGTTCACAAAGAAAAGATTTAATCATTCAATTTTTAATCGAAGCATTTCTGCTTACAACGATTGCTTTTATTTTTTCAATATTGATTGCGCGATTAGCGTTGCCTGCATTTAATACATTAACGGAAACATATACCATCATTCCATTTGGAAATATTTATTTCTGGCTGATAATGCTCGGCTGTCTTTTTATAACTGCATTGCTCGCTGGCAGCAGACCTGCATTTTATCTTTCTTCATTTAATCCTGTAAAAGTTTTAAAAGGAACAATACAGGCAGGTAAATCATCATTGTCAAGAACAGTTTTAGTCGTTATACAATTCAGTTGTTCCATTGCTTTAATTATAAGTACAGTTATTATTTATCAGCAAATACAATATGCAAAAAACAGACCCACTGGTTATAGTTTAAACAGGTTGTTAACGACTAGTATGAATGATGATTTGTATAAAAATTTCACTGCCTTAAAAAACGAATTAGCGCAGAAAGGAATTGTGTCATCCATTACAACCGCTACGAGCCCTGCAACAGATGTCTGGTGGCATTCAGATGTTGACCAGTGGCCTGGCAAAAACCCGGGCGAAACAGTAGAAATGGGAACCATATTCGTGTCTGAAGATTATTTTAAAACAATTGGAATGACTATGCGCGAAGGAAGAAATTTTTCGAGTGGGAATGACAGCACAAGCGTAATTTTTAATGAAGCAGCGATAAAACGTCTACGTTTAAAAAATCCTGTTGGCAAAAAAATAACATGGCAGGACAAACAATTTACGATTGCCGGAGTTGTAAAGGATGCGTTGATGATATCACCGTTTAAAGCTGCTGATCCTACTATGTTTTATATACAGCCAAATGCACAAGGCAGCATCATGTACAGGTTATCACAAAATATAAAAACACAAGATGCGATCATTCAGCTTACTGCAATTTTTAATAAGTATGACCCTGCTTATCCTTATGATTATTCTTTTTCAGATGAACAATATGCATCAAAATTTAATCTTGAGCAGTTGATAGGAAAACTTGCCGGTTTGTTTGCAGCGCTTGCAATTCTTATTTCGTGTTTAGGATTATTTGGCTTGGCTGCTTATGTTGCTGAACAGCGCAAGAAAGAAATCGGTATTCGTAAAGTATTGGGTGCATCTGTGCAACAAGTATGGCTGCTGTTATCAAAAGATTTTATTGTATTGGTATTGATAAGTTGTTTGATTGCTGCACCAATCTCATATTATTTTCTACATAACTGGTTAATGAATTATGATTATCGAATTGGCATTGGTGCAGGTGTTTTTGTATTGAGTGGATTGATAGCCTTGCTTATAACAATTATAACAGTGAGCTTTCAATCAATAAAAGCAGCAATTACGAATCCTGTGAAGAGTTTGAGAACGGAATAGTTTAATTATGAATAAAAAAAACTATAACATAAAACGGATATAACTTAATATTTATAGCATGTTTAAAAGTTATCTAAAAATTGCATTAAGAAATCTTAGAAAAAATAAGCTTACAACTTTTATAAACATTTTTGGGCTTGGTCTCAGCATGTCTGTTGGTTTAATGATTCTAATTCGTACACAGGATGCTTTCAGTTATGATAAATTCCATCCATCACCTCAGCGCATTTACCGCATAACTTCTGAATACAATAAAAAGAGCGGTGAGAAATGGCAATTGGCAAGCACGCCGTTGCCGCTAAATAATACTTTATCAAAAGAAAAAAATATTGTTGAAGCTGCTGTGAATGTGTATACTGCTTTAGGCGGAAAAGCAACTGCAAATAACAAAGAACTAAATATAACTGGCGTATTTACTGAGCCTTCCTTTTTTAAAATATTTGGATTTACACTCGCTTCAGGTAATGCAGCAACAGCATTGCAACAACCCAATTCCATTATACTAAATAAAACAACCGCGGAGAAATTTTTTGGTGGCAATGATGCGATAGGTAAAATAATAAAAATGGAAAACGGCATTAGTTATATTGTTACCGGTGTGTTGAATACTCCGCCGGGAAAATCACATCTTAGTTATGATGCTTATGCATCTTACAGCACAGTTGCGCAAATGGAAAGTAATAAACTGCTTTCTCAAAAATCTTCTGACTGGTTTGCTTTCAACACTGCTTACACATATATCTTACTAAAGAAAAATACAAGCGTCGCAGCACTTCGATCACAACTGAATTTTATTGCAAATAATTTAAACAAAGAGAATAACGAAGGCGTAACAGCATTTCATCTTCAGCCATTAAGCAAAATAACACCAGGCACCAATAACCTTAGTAATGATAATGCCGGCGGAACTTCGTGGACAAAAATTTATGCTGAAGCTGGTATAGCCCTGCTGATATTGCTGGCAGCTTGTTTTAATTATACCAACCTCACCATTGCACGCGCATTAACAAGAGCGAAGGAAGTGGGAATAAGAAAAATAGTGGGTGCAAAACGCTCGCAGGTTTTTGTGCAATATATTTTTGAATCGGTTTTATTATCGATCTTATCATTAATATTTGCCTGGGTAATCCTGTACTTTATTGTTCGCTATGCGCCCTTTAATGATGACTATGAATTTATTCCCTCATCATTTCATTACAATGCTGAATTCATTGCCTGGTCACTTATATATGCGTTATTCGCAGGGCTGGCAGCCGGTTCTGCGCCTGCATGGATATTATCTGCGTTTAAACCGGTGCGTGTATTAAAGAATTTATCGACTGCAAAAATTCTTGGTAAAGTAAACCTGCAGAAAACATTGATTGTTTTTCAATATAGCCTTTCATTGGTGGTAATTATTTTCCTGTTTGTTTTTTATAAACAGTTTACGTTCATGGCTAAAGCGGATCCTGGTTTTAAACGGGATCATGTAATGATGGTGTTCTTAAATAATATGGATGAACAGTTAGCAACACAACAGCTTAATGCAGTTAGCGGCGTGAAGAGCATTTCAGCCTCTTCTGCCAATTTTACAAAGCATTTCAGTGGTATGAGTGCTCCTTTTTGGGTAAGCAACCGCAAAGATGCTATCGGCTTAAATTATTATTATGCTGATAATAATTTTATTACACTCATGCATTTCGCATTACTGGCTGGCACCAATTTCCCCACCCAATCGCAAGAAGGTAAGGAGCAATATGTGCTCCTGAATGAGAAAGCCATTCATGCATTTGGTTTCACTAATGCAGCAAAAGCTGTTGGCGAAAAATTATGGCTGAATGATTCTACGCAGGTGGAGATAAAAGGGATTCTCAAAGATTTCAAATATGAAGGTGCCGGCAGGCCGGTTGCTCCTTTGGTTTTCAGGATTAAAAAGAATGCCTGTACGAATTTATATATTGAAACTATTGGAGATGATAAAACCGCAATCGAAAACCGCGTAAAAGCATCCTTAAAAACATTAGACCCTACACAACCTATTACCGTATCATGGCTATCAGACAACCTGGATGAAGCCAATTCCCAAACGGCAACGATTTCGTTGTTGGGGTTTTTGGGATTTATTGCGCTGGCTATTGCAACGCTCGGTTTACTTGGACTTGTTGTTTATACGGTGCAGGTAAAGGGCAGGGAAATAAGCATTCGCAAGATTGTTGGCGCCCGGGAAGTTCAGATTGTAAAAATCCTTTCAAAAGGATTTGTCAAACTTTTGTTTATAGCAGGTTTTATTGCGATGCCTGTAGGATGGTTTCTTGCAAAAATGTTTCTTCAGAATTTTAGTGAAAGAACACAATTTGACTTTATAAATGTCTTAATGTGTTTCCTGTTTTTGTTGGGTATAGGTTTATTTACAATTATATCACAAACATTCAAAGCAGCCATTGCCAACCCTGTAAAGAGCTTAAGAACAGAATGAAATTGATTAGGGAAAGTACAATTGGGAAATTTTGAAATTGCAATTTTCCAATATCCCAATTACAAATTTAAAAATGAACTTCTATGTTCAAAAATTATTTCAAAACCGCATGGCGTAATCTTATCGCAAATAAGGTTCATTCCTTTATAAATATTGCAGGATTGTCTGTTGGTATTGCATGCAGCCTGCTTATTTTTCTGTGGATACAAAACGAACTGAGTGTAGATGCATTTCATAAAAATGATGCACGCTTATATAAAGTTTTTGAGAGGGAATATTATAAGGACCATGTTGATGGTAATTATGATATGCCGGGGCTGCTTGCAGATGAAGTAAAGAAAACTATTCCTGAAGTGGAAGATGCGATTATGATGTCGGAGGATAACAGTGAAGTTGCTTTGCAGGCCGGAGAAAAAATTTTAAAAGTGGATGGCATGGCAGCGGGCAA
>JAEWJV010000142.1 GCA_023386395.1 Bacteroidota bacterium | reverse complement strand
AATTAAATAACGTTCATAATTGTAACGCTTTCGTGCATCTGCATCGCCCAGCACTTTATAAGCTTCGGCTGCATCTGTGAAAATAGCGGTAGCAATGGCATCGCCCGGGTTCTTATCGGGATGATATAACATAGCCAGCTTTCTGTATGCCCTTTTTATTTCTGCGGTTGTTGCCGATGATTTTACATTCAATATGCGGTAATAATCTTTTGCAATAGCCATGAATGGCGAAAGTAAGTGTTATCATAATGTATTAATTTCACTGCCTGTAAAATGCATGCAAAATGATTAAATCAAACATTTTAATATCCACCTTTTTTGCACTCCTTTCTATGAATACGATATTCGCCCAATCTCCAAAAGTGCTGGTGTTTAGTAAAACCACCACTTTCTATCATGAATCGATACCCGACGGTATTGCCGCCATACAGGCATTAGGCAGCCGTAACGGTTTTGACGTTGATACAACAAAAGACGCCGCCGCTTTTACTGATGAGAATTTAAAGCAATATGCTGCCGTTATTTTTTTAAGTACAGCTGATGAAAGCAATACATTATTAAATGAGGCGCAAAAAGCTGCTTTCATGCGTTTTATACAATCCGGTAAAGGTTATGTAGGCGTGCATGCCGGTTCGGACGCCTTGTATAATTGGCCCTGGTATAATAAGCTTGTTGGCGCTTATTTCAAAAATCATCCAAAACCGCAGGAAGCTGAGTTAACTGTTACAGATAAAAATTTTATTGCAACAAAAGAATTGCCTGCATCATGGAAGCATTTTGACGAATGGTATAATTACAAAGAAACCAACTGGGATAGTGTGCAGGTGCTTTTAACGGTGAATGAAAAAAGCTATGCCGGCGGAGAAAACGGCAGTTACCACCCGGTTTGCTGGTATCATAATTATGACGGCGGACGCTCCTTCTTCCTGGGGCTTGGCCATACCAAAGAATGTTACACAGACCCGCTTTTTTTAGACCTGCTTTCAGGCGGGATTAAATATGCTATAACCAACAGAGATAAGTAAGGCGGTCAGACGCATAGCAGCGTCAGACCGTTCGCAACTCCTTGAAAACCTAAAGATCAAAACAGCCTGAACGTATAAATAAAAGCGTCCTGCACTTTAAGATACAGGACGCCCGCAAACATTTCAGCAAATTATCTTGGTTCAGCAGCCGGTTTTGCCGGTTCTTTATATCCTTGCTTTTGCATCAATAATTTTATTTCGGTGATGGCACGCTCCAGTTGCGGATCGATGCCTTTGGCCATGGCCGCAAGGTTTTCATCCACATAAATATCGGGGTCAACACCATGCCCTTCTTTAAACCATGTGCCGTCGGGATTGTACATACGAAAACTCGGCGCTGTGATATTGCTGTTATCAATAAGATCGGGCACGCCGCTTATTCCTATCAATCCACCCCAGGTGCGGTTGCCAATTAACGGCCCCAGGCCTTTCTTCCTGAAAAAGTCAGGAAAGGCATCGCCGCCTGACCCGCTCCAGCCATTAATCAACATCACTTTCGGACCGAAATTGGCAAACGGCGGCCAGGGCCAGCTTTCGCCATCCCGCGTAGCCCAATATGCCAATGGTGTCCGGTTCAAGATTTCAATAAAGCGATCCGGTATCTGGCCGCCATCATTAAAACGTTCGTCAATTACCAATGCTTTCTTATCCCATTGCGCATTAAACTGGCGCAGCAATTCTGTCTGCCCGTCAACGCCTGTGCTTGGAACATATATGTAACCAACCTCACCATTTGTGGCAGCTTCCACACGTTTGCGGTTTTCATTTATCCAGTTAAGATAGCGCAGCCTGCCTTCATCATCCACCGTTTGCACGATAGCCTTTTTAGCGCCGGTAAACGATGGCTTATCATTGTAAGTTAATTCAATGGTTTTATTGGCAAAACCTTCAAAAGCCGCAAAGGGTTCATGTGCTGTGGTTAATGGGATGCCATTTACTGCCAGAATATAATCACCTTCTTTTATAGCAATGCCGCGTTTATCCAGTGGCGAACGCACTTCCCCATCCCAGGGTGCTGCTTTTATTATTTTTTCAATTTTATAATAGCTGCCATCTGCCTGCCAGTTCACGCCAAGATAGCCAACAGCAATATGTTTTGTTCTTTCGGTTGATTCAACGCCATGATAGGTATGCGAGGCATTTAACTCGCCCAACATTTCACCGATGATAAAATCAACATCATACCTCGTGGCAGCATCATCCACCATTTTTTGGTAACGTTGTTTTACCTGCAGCCAGTTTACGCCATGCATGGCACTGTCATAAAAATAATCCCGTTCTATGCGCCAGGCATCATTAAATACGGCCTGCCATTCTTCCCGCGGATTAACGTTCATCTGCATGTCGCCCAGCGGCACTTTTTTATCCGCATCAGCGTCTTCACTTACTTTTATTACAGCCAGGTCGTTGCCAAGCTGCACCAGGGCCTTTTCACCATTTCCCGCCAGAATATACCTTCCAACATTGTCAATAATTTTCTTCTCCTTCCTGTCTTCAATATCAAAATATTTTAAAGATGGATTTTCTTCTTCTGAACCTGTATTCGGCATTTTTACATACAGGATCTTTCCTTTAACAGCACCAAGGGCGGAGTAATTACCCGGTTTAACGGGCAGGAATTCAAGCCTTCCCTCAATGCCTTCAAAATCGATTTTAACGGCTTTGTCGTCATCTTTTTTTGAATCCTCTTCCTTCTTTTTATCCTTATCTTTTTTTCCTTTTTTGGAAGATGAGGCTGCTGTATCTTCTTTCGGTTTATCTTCTTCAACAGTTATCGTGTCATTTTTAGGATAGAGTAAAGAAGACGTTTTTTGAAGAAGGCTGATAGCGCCAATTTTGGTAGAATTGGCATATACAAAGGAATTATCAACGTCGCTGTAATAAGGCTGAAATTCCTGGTTGGTAAGCACGTACAAATATTTTCCTTCAGGATCGAACACAGGGTTAGAAAAGCTGTAAAAACCACTTGTTGCGCGATGTAATTCTTTATTGGTATAATCGTAAATAAATACGCTGTTATGATTATTTTCTTCGTCAAGCGTAAAAGCCAGCCAGCGGCTGTCAGGGCTCCAGCTAAACGTAAAATATTCAAGTGCACCATGCGTAAGACGTTTGCCACGGCCAACATCTGTTGTAGCGCCTGTGGTTGCATCAACAATTTTTAGCTGCATGGCTTTATCAATAAAGGCCAGTTTTTTGCCATCGGGGCTCCAGTTTAATGCATACCTGAAACCGGGCCCGTAACTGGTTATTTTTTTAGCGGAATTTTCATTGCCGGTTTGCATAATCCATAATTCATATTCGCCGCTCTTATCGCTCCAGTATGCAATGCTTTTTCCATCAGGCGAATAAACAGGATAGCGTTCCGCATAGCCTGATGTATTTGTAATATCTTTCACTACGCCTTCCGTTGCAGGCAATGAAAAAATTTCACCTCTCGACTCAATCAATATGCGGTTGCCATCATTGGAAATAGCAGGATGGGTGAAGTAACTCCTCACATTCAGCATGTAAGGCTTTAGCGGCGCTTCATCGGCAACTACCTGTATCTTTATTTCTTTTGGAGCACCGCCTGCCAATGGGTATAAATACAGTTTACCGCCATTTTCAAATACAATATCATCAGGCCCTAACGAAGGGTAATGAATATCATAATCTGTGAAATGGGTAAGCTGTTCAAACGATTTATTGCTGATGTTATAGCGCCATAAATTCATGCGCAAATCAGTGCCACGGTCGGAGATAAAATAAATATGATCGCCGCTCCACATGGGGTATTCATAACCTGCATCGCTTTTTCCGGAAATATTTTCAGAAGTAGTGTCTTTGAAATCATAGACATGAATATCTGAACGCCAGCCGCCGCGGTAGCGCTTCCAGTTGCGGCCAATCTGCGTGCGGAAATTTAATGCCATGTGCAGGCCGTCGGGCGAATAAGATCCATATTCCGCATAAGCAAACGGCAGCTTTGTATCAATACCGCCGGTATCGGCAACCGAATAAAACTGGTTAAAACGCTGTTTGCCGCTTTCGCGCATGGAAGCAAAAAATACGTGCCGGCCATCAGGCTGCCAGTCAACAACCCTGTCCGGGTAATCATGTGCCGTTAAGCGCACCGGCACGCCGCCTGTTGCTGGCATCACATACACATCTATATTGCCATCATAATTACCTGAAAAAGCAATTTTACTTCCGTCCGGTGAAAATTTTGGTGATATTTCGGGGCCTGGAGGAGAGCTTAATTTATAGGCTGTCCCTCCTTCTTTTGAAACGATCCAGATGTCATTTGCATAGGCAAATACCACTTGCGTTTTTGAAACATCAGGGTAACGCAGCAAACCTGCATCTATTTGTGCGGTGGCCGTTATTCCCATAACTATTGCTGTGCTAAATATTGAAAGACATTTCTTCATAAGCGAAGTTTATAAGTGTTTCGGCAAACTTAGTTTTACAATAAGAGAATAACCAAAACAGCCTTAAGATTTTTTTAAACAAATGCAGGAACTGATAAATGCAGGTGTTGAACGGCAATAATACAAATAAGCTTAACAAATACTCACATCTTTAACCATTATATTTGCGCCCTTAATATTCTCCCAAATCATCAGTAATGAAAGGCAAATATGTAGCGCTGCTAATTATTTTAATACTTGTTGCAGACCAGGCGCTTAAGTTCTATATAAAATTAAATTATACGCTTGGGGAAGAGCATAATGTTATTGGCAAGTGGTTTCGCCTGCATTTTGTTGAAAATGAGGGCATGGCCTGGGGTTTGAAATTTGGCGGCGGATTGGGTAAAATTTTGCTTACACTTTTCAGGCTGGTGGCGGTGATATTCGGCACTTATTATTTAAGCCAGATCATTAAAAAGAAGTATCATAAAGGTTTTATTATTTGCGCCGCCCTCATTTATGCCGGTGCTTTCGGTAATTTAATCGACAGTTTGTTTTACGGTTTGATATTCAGCGGCAGCAATCCTTTTACCGTGGCAACTTTCTTTCCCGCAGCTGGCGGTTATGCCTCTTTCTTTCACGGGCAGGTAGTGGATATGCTGTATTTTCCCATCATCCAAACAACTTATCCTTCATGGTTTCCCATAGCAAGCTGGCGCGGGGATGTGTTTGAATTTTTCAGCCCGGTATTTAACCTCGCAGATTCTTCCATTTCAATTGGTGTAATTGCATTGCTCATCTGGCAGAAGAAATTCTTCCCGCAGCATAAACATGGTGAGGAACCCGTTAAAACTTCTCCTGCTGAAATTGATGACAGGGTGAAAGCAGTGTAAAAGCCTGTTAAGGTACAATAGCTGTAAACGACCCATCAATTGTTACAGCTTTCCCTTCATCGTAATATTTTTCTATCAAAGCAGTACCCGAAAGAGTACCTTTTACCGTTTTTGTGTTAGCATCGTACGAAGATATCGTTATAGCAAAATTTATATTTGAGGGATAACTGTAAATGGCAGAATATATAGTTTCTCCAGCAGTTGTGTCTGCAAAACCCATATAACAATCACCGTGGTTAGTTGCTGTTGTAGGGTGTGAATAATAAGTACCAGGAGTTATCTGGTTGCTTGGCAGTAATGCAACCAGCACAAGAGACGTATCATTGGTAAATCCAGTCATGCCCAAATCGTAGAATCCTTGCAACACACTGTCAGGAGAAAACCATACATAAGCAAAGTTGCCTTTATAACTGCCGCCGCTATCTGTAGTGAACTGCCAATCTCCGAAATTTCCTGTTACAGTTGTATCAGTTCCGCCCAAACCCGTACCGGTACTGTCCTGCACATTGATTGTAAATGAACAAACCGTGCTGTCAAAACTTACATTAAATGTGGAAGTGCCCACAATTATAGGATGCCCTGAAGGCTTCAACTGTATTGTATTAACGCCGGTACTGCTGAAATACCCGGAATCGGAAAAACTAAATCCATTTGCCGTATCTGTTTTTATGTTATAACCACCGGTTTTTGTAACATTAACCTGCAATTCAACATACGCTGTATCGCCGCCCGGCGTAACGCCATTATAATACGTGCCATGCACGGTGCTGGGAAGGCAGTCGCCGGAAGAATCCCATAAACTTCCTTCTGCCGGGATGGTATTGCCTTTTTCAAAACTGTATTCTTTCTGGCAGGAAAAAAAGACCAGCAGGCAGGTAACTACAAATAAATAAACAAAATTTCTGTTCATGTACAATAGTGTTCGGGTTTAATAACGTGCGGCAATCTTAATAAATTGTCCGCATATTAATGAACTTAATTTTTTAATTCACCCACCATATTAGCCGGCACCACCCATTCATCAAATTGTTCCGGCGTCATATGCTCAAAATCAAGACCCTTGAGTTTGTATTCAATGGCCGCCTGTTTTAAGGTAATGCCGCGTTTATGCGCATCCTGTGCAATAGCGGCAGCATTATAATAACCAATTTTGGTATTGAGCGCCGTAACCAGCATCAGGCTGTTATCCACATGTTTTTTAATATTGGCTTCAATAGGTTCAATGCCGGCAGCGCATTTATCGTTGAAAGAAACACTGCCCTCTCCTATCAATCTTGCGCTATGTAAAAAATTGTAGATCATCATCGGCTTAAATACATTCAGTTCAAAATGACCTGTTGCGCCGCCAATATTAATGGCCACATCATTGCCCATTACCTGCGCTGCAATCATGGTTAATGCTTCGCATTGTGTTGGGTTTACTTTGCCGGGCATGATAGATGAACCCGGCTCATTATCCGGTATATGAATTTCACCAATACCTGCCCTTGGCCCGGATGAAAGCATGCGTATATCATTCGCAATTTTCATCAAACTAACGGCAACGGTTTTTAAAGCGCCATGGGCTTCCACAATAGCGTCATGTGCTGCAAGGCTTTCAAATTTATTTTCTGCGGTGATGAAAGGAAGGACCGTTAATTCAGCAATCTTTTTCGCCACCAGTTCAGCATAACCCTTTGGAGTATTGATGCCCGTGCCAACAGCCGTGCCCCCAAGCGCCAGTTCTGATAAATGCGGCAATGTATTTTTAATAGCTTTTATACCATGATCCAGTTGCGAAACATAACCGCTGAATTCCTGCCCGAGTGTAAGCGGTGTGGCATCCATAAAATGGGTGCGGCCTATTTTTACCACGTGCATAAATGCCTTGCTTTTTTCCCTTAAAGTATCCCGCAGTTTTTCCAGGCCGGGAATGGTTGTTTCAACCAGTAATTTATAGGCTGCAATATGCATGGCAGTTGGGAAGGTATCATTGCTGCTCTGCGATTTATTTACATCATCGTTCGGGTGCAGGAATTTTTCTTTATCGGTTAATTTACCGCCATGCAATACATGCGCACGGTAAGCAACCACCTCGTTCACATTCATATTACTTTGTGTGCCGCTGCCGGTTTGCCAAACCACAAGCGGAAACTGGTCGTCTAATTTATGGTCAAGAATTTCATCGCACACGGCGGCAATGGG
>JAEWJV010000035.1 GCA_023386395.1 Bacteroidota bacterium | reverse complement strand
CTTCATACCAGAAAGATCCGGATACGATGTCGGGCTTTCCATCATTATTCACATCAAATACATCTACACTTTCAAAGCTTTCTGCAGCAATCATCTGTTTCGTAAATTGAATTACGGGCGCAGAAGATTTGCTTTGGGAACAAGCAACGGAGCAGGTTATTAAAAAGCTGACAGGTGTTAAAAAAAACTGCTTGCTGAAAAGATGCCGGTAATGCATGAAGACGTGTTTTAATGAAAAAATATATGGCACGTGAATATAATGATAGAATAGTTTTTACAACTATTATTCAAATCAAAATTGCCGGAAACATTTTTTAAATCCATAATAAATGCTTTTTTCAGCATTATAATAATATTAACTAAAAAAATAGTTGTATAACTAAAAAGATAGTTTTATTTTTGACTAAAGATTTAGTTATATGAAAACATTAACCAAAGCCGAAGAGCAGGTTATGCAGGCGCTCTGGAAAATTGAGAAAGGTTTTTTGAAAGATATAGTTGAAGCCATGCCGAACCCAAAGCCGCATCCAAACACGGTGGCTACGCTTTTAAAAATATTGATTGAAAAAAAATTTGTGGTTACTGAAACCTTTGGCAGGATGAATGAATACTCATCTTCCATATCCAAACAGGCCTATTCAAAAAATACCATGAGCAGTTTGGTGAAAGGATATTTTGGCGGCTCTTTCAGCAAAGCCGTTTCCTTCCTGGTAGAAGAAAATAAATTAAGCGTGGAAGAACTTGAATTATTGCTTCAACAACTAAAAAAGAAATAATATGCTGCAGCAATTAAGTATTTACCTGCTGAAGGTAATGAGCATAAGCGGGCTTCTTTTTTTGTATTATCATATTGCATTGCGCAATAAACGCTTTCATTATTATAACCGCTTTTATCTTTTAATGGCCGTTGCCATAAGTATTATTTTGCCTTTGCTAAAGCTGGAATGGTTTACTTTTTTCAGCGACTCAGATCAAACCATTCACCTGTATAAAATTATTTATGGCAGCGGTGAACATGAAGTTATGGTAACCGGCAAGACCGGTATTAATTGGGAGCAACTTGCTATATACGCCCTGGCGGCAACCGGCCTCGTTTTACTTGCCGTTTTGTGCAGCCGCTTAATAAAAATCAAGCTGCTGAAGAAAAAATATCCTGTTCAGCAGTTTACAGATTTTGATTTCATAAACACCGATATTTCATCGGCGCCGTTCTCTTTTCTTAAAGATATTTTCTGGAGAAATGATATAAGCCTGGAAGAAGAAACCGGCAAGCAAATATTGCAGCATGAGATTACACATATCAGGCAAAAACATTCGTGGGATAAATTATTCATGCAGCTGCTCCTGTGTTTTTACTGGATGAACCCCTTTTTTCACCTTATAAAAAAAGAGCTGTATTTAATACATGAATTTATTGCCGATGAAGAAGCTGTAAAACACGCTGACGCCGATGCTTTCGCCAAAATGTTACTGACAGCACAGTTTGGAAAATTCAACTTTTTACCCGCACAATCCATTTTTTACTCATCTATTAAAAGACGATTAACAATGCTTACCACTTCAAAAAAACCTCAATTTAGTTATGCAAGAAGATTAATGATTTTACCATTAATCACAGCCCTCGTTTGCCTGTTTGCCTTTACCGTAAAAACAAGAAATGCAGGCAATACTATTCCACCCACCGTTTTGGCAAAACCATTTGTATTGGTGGTTGATGCCGGGCATGGCGGAAAAGACCGCGGGGCATTAGGCAATGGCATGTATGAAAAAGATGCTGCTTTAAAAATTGCACAAAAAATAAAAGATATTTCATCTCAATACAACATTGATGTAATACTTACCCGCAACAGCGATGTGTTTATGGACCCAAGGCAGAAGTCCGATTTTGCGAATAAGCAGAATGCAGATGCGTTTATCTCGATTCATGTAAACACTAATGATAAAGAACATCCGGATAAATCAGGCTTTGAAGTATTGCTTTCTTCGCGGGCTGATGAAAAGTTTGCGGCACAAAACAAAGTATTAGGTTCTGCCATTCTTCAAAATTTAAGTAAGGATTTTACAGCGGCTACTGATTTGAAAATATTAAATGTTGGTATATGGGTTTTAAAGAACACCAATACTCCTTCAGCATTAATTGAATGTGGTTATATAACTAATAAAACCGATGCCGACAACTTAAAAGATGATGCAAAGGTTGAATTAATGGCAAAGAATATTTTGGCAGGTGTGGCTGCGTATGCGGATAATGCACAGGCATTAATAAGTAGCGATACTATCCCACATGGAAACACCAGAATAAAATTGCCTACCAATGCTATATATTTTCCAGATGACAGTCTTACAATACGTTCAGGAGGAAGCAAGATTATTATGAGTGCGGATCCGGTACCATTATTTGTTTTGGATGGAAGTTATATTTCAAAGAATGAAGCTGAAAAAATTGATTCTACTAAAATACGGGAAGTAATAGTTTTAAAGGGTAAATCAGCCACTGAAAAATATGGCGCCATAGGTAAATCGGGCGTTATTGAAATAATTACAAAAAGGGACAACAGAACTACACTCCCTGAAAATGCATTATATGTTTTAGATGGGAAAATGATTTCCAAAGAAGAAATGAATTCAATTGAACCAAACAGCATTCAATCAATAAATGTTTTAAAAGGTGAATCCGGTACAAACAAATATGGTGATAAAGGAAAGAACGGTGTAATAGAAATAACCTCTAAAAAAGACGTTGATAAGCAGCAACCAACGGTATGGAAAGTGCCCGATAATTATTGTATGTAATAGATGGAAAAATTTCAAGCAAGGAAGAATATAATAAGCTCGACAAAAAATAATAGAATCAGTAAACGTTTTGAAAGACAAACCAGCAATTGATAAATACGGTGATAAAGGCAAGAATGGCGTAATAGAAATAACATCAAAAAGTCAAACCGGGAACAGTACAAGTAATAACAACAAATTATTGGTTGATGTAAAAGATTCAAACACGAAACCCTTTTTTACCGAAGCTCAGATTGAACCTCAATTCCCCGGCGGCATTGAGGCATGGAGTAATTATCTGGCCAAACAATTGGATGCAAGCGTGCTTGCAAAAAGGAACGCACCTCCGGGCATTTACACAGTGACACTTTCCTTTATTGTGGATGAAAATGGAAATTTATCTGATATAAAAGCATTAAATGACCCCGGTTACGGTGCCGCTGCAGAGGCTGTTCGTGTAATTAAACAAGGCCCAAAATGGCTGCCTGCCATTCAAAACGGGCAGAAGGTTGCTTTTGCAAGCAAACAGAAGATAGCTTTCAAAATTTCTGGCTAATAACTTCATTCACCCGGATAAACCGGTGACAAAAAATCGCTGTTGCTTATAAATGCAATATGCTTTCCGTCAGGGCTCCAGTTGGGTGTATTCATGGTGCCCTGGCCGCCGTATACAGCCGCCAGCACTTTTGGTGTTCCGCCATCCGCAGACATCAATCGTATATAAACATGTTTGTAAAAAGGATGGTCTGAAGGATCAACATCTTTTCCAAAAGAGATAAAAAGAATCCATTTACCGTCGGGCGAAATATGCGGAAACCAATTATTAAATTCATCATTGGTTAACTGTTCCTGGTTACTGCCGTCTGTATGCATGCGCCATAACTGCATGGTGCCGCTGCGCACAGAATTAAAATAAATGTATTTGCCATCGGGTGAATACTCAGGGCCGTCATCCAGCCCTTTGACTGTAGTTAACTGCACTTCTTTGCCGCCATTTGCTGGAATGGTATAAATATTAAAATCATCATTCCGCTGGCCCGTAAACACGAGCGTTTTTCCATCCGTACTCCAGCCATGCAAATAAGACGGGCCTGTTTTTGTAATGGGCTTTGGTTCGCCACCCTCAACAGGAACAGTAAAAATATTTGACGGGCCGCCACTGCTTAGGCCCAGCATTTTTCCATCAAAAGAAAGCACGTGATCATTATTATTTTTATTTACCGTGCCGGTATTTAAAACAGCAGGTTTATTAGCAGCAAGGTCAAATTTATAAATGAGTCCTTCGCTGTTATACAATAAATGTTTGCCATCTTTCATCCAGTTGGGCGCCTGCAAAGATTTAGGTGACTGATATATGATCCGGCTTTTGCCTGTTTCAACATCCATTATCTCCAACTGGCTACCTAAATATTGCCTGTAAGGAACAAGTGTTGCAGGCGCAGGTTTCACAATGCGCACATTATAAA
>JAEWJV010000573.1 GCA_023386395.1 Bacteroidota bacterium | reverse complement strand
CTTATACATATTGGTGGTTCTGGCAGCGGTTTCACCCTTAAAATAATTATAAAAATAAGATGCAAGAAAAATAATGCCCAATGCCAGTAATCCCCAAAACTCAAAAGGCTTTTTGAAGTCAATGAATACAAGACAGACTGTTAATGTAACAACGATTATTGCTATTTTAAGCCAAAAGTTTTTTTGTATAGTTACCAGCGTTATGAACATGGATATAACCATACCAATTACAGGTGCAAGTAAAATAAAAAGTATAGTAAGGCTGATGCCCCCGTCTAACGACCAGTTAATACTGTCAAAACCTGAATGGGCAATAGCGGCACCGGCAAAACCTCCGATTAATGTGTGGGATGAGGATGAGGGAATACCGTACCACCAGGTAAGCAAATTCCATATAATCGATGCTATAACACCTGCCAGCACCACGGTTAAATCGTAAGAGCCGCTGTTTACAGTTTTTGCTACCGTGTTAGCCACTTCATGATCGCGGAAAATAAAATAGGCAACAAAGTTGAAAAATGCCGCCCACACTACTGCCTGGAATGGTGTGAGCACTTTTGTGGATACAATGGTGGCAATGGAATTTGCTGCATCGTGAAACCCGTTAATATAATCGAAAACTACTGCAAGAATTATAATTACAATTAATAATGTGGACATGCGATAGGATAAGTTTCGTTTAAATAGCTTAAGAATACTTGATAATGATGGTTTCTATCGCATTGCCTGCATCTTCGCATTTATCGGTTGCGGTTTCCATAGCATGATAAACTTCCCTTTTCTTTATAAGCATCTTTATATCCTGCTCAAGATCAAAAAGACGCTCAACGCTCAAATCATAAATATCATCTGCCTGGTTTTCTATGCTGTTTATTTTAACCAATGCTGTTGTCATAGCCTGCAGGTCCCGCATATTTCGCAAACCCCGTACAGCGGTTTTCAATTCCTGCACACCAAACGAAATAAGGTTGGCCAGTTTAATTATCCCTTCATCGTCATTTGTAATATTATAAAAGGTCATGCGCTTTGCCGAAGCATAAATGTAATCGGCAACATCGTCAAGTGCGGTGGCTAAGAAATGGATGTCTTCCCGGTCAAAAGGGGTTATAAATGTTCTTCCGAGCTCTGTATAAATACGATGTGTAATGTCATCGTTTTTATGCTCTGCATTTTCAATTTCACTTAATATAGCGAACCGCTTATCCCGTTCTCTTTCAATAATAAGTTTCTTCAGCAGCTCGCTCATTTCATAAACCGTATCAACAACTTCTTCAAAAAGTGAATAAAAAATCCTGTCCTTAGGCTGAAAAATTTTCATGAAGGAATTAAATGCCATAGCTCAGTTTTTGCAAAAATGAAGGAATACATATCATCCTGCCCGCAATATTTGAATTGGTAATAATTTCTTAACATTAGCAAATTAATACACATTCGTCACAAAACTTAAAATCCACCAATTTTCTGAAATGGATATGTTTATTTTTTTTCGTTCTGAAAAAGATATGCGTATTTTTTTAAATATTGAAAGCTCAACATTATGTGTATAAATAAAACAATTGCATACACAAGAAAGAAATAAGATGTTACCCTGATATAATTCTCAAAGTCGGCTTTATTCATTTTAAATTCAGCGCCTGCGTTTTCCTTAGCCTGGGCTGTAATTTGCTGCAGCATTTCCGGATGCATCAAAAAGATCGTACACTGTGTTATCATTAATAATGAAAATACGGTGCTGGCAATCGCATTTACCCTAAGCCAGTCCTTAGATGATTTTCCCAGGAATTTTTTACCATCAATCCCTCTTATTAAAAAATTAAGCGAGGCAAACGTGTAAATGGCAATGCAGGCGATTAAAAAAAGCGGAAGAAACATAGCTGGGTTAGCAAATGCAGCCCTAATTAATAACATTATTGCTATACTAAACAAAATAGCTATGGGCAGCAGCAAAAAACTTAATATACGATATATGGTAAGTTTCATTATTATTTTCTTATTAGGCAGGGCTTTACTTCCCTTGTTTTATCACTGCTAGTTACGGTTTCTCAAAACGTAATTAGCAAAATATAATTTGCAAATGAGCCGGATATAAAAATTATCCGGCTCATTATTCAGTATTTAATAATATCAAGAAATAAAACCCGCAAAATCAAATAAACAAGGGGCGAAGTTATATCAACTTTCTTAGAATAAGCAGCCGCAAATAAGTGGCTTACTTATAAAATTTTCAACCAGTCAGGATAAATACCCTTCATTGTTTTTCGCAAACAGCAGGCATATCCAGTTATCCTTTTCAAGTTTATACTTTAATTCAAACTTTGCGCTGCGCGCAGTTTCCATAATAGTTCTTTCATCTTCTTTTAAAAGGCCGCTTAATAAAAGAAGGCCGCCTTCTGCCAGTTGAAGATTAAACAGCAGGAAATTTTCCTGTATAATATTACGAGTAATATTGGCAAGAATGATATCAAACATTCCTTCTGCATTTGCGTTGCCAGCCAGTTTCAATTCTATACCATCAATGTTGTTATTAATAAAATTCTCTGCTGCATTTTCTATACTGAAACTGTCGTTATCAATAGCAACTATTTTTGCTGCGCCAAGTTTATGTGCAAGAATAGCTAGTACGCCCGTGCCGGTGCCAAAATCCAAAACAGTTGTATTATTAAAATCAATTGCCTGCATTTGCTGTATCATCATAAATGTAGTGGCATGATGGCCGGTACCAAAGCTCATTTTTGGCGTTATAATAATTTCATGCTGTATATTTTCTATGGGCTGATGAAATGAAGCCCTTAAAGCGCAGTCACCAATTATTACCGGTTGAAAATTCGACTCCCATACGTGGTTCCAGTTCACATCGGGCAATTCGGTTACCGAATAATTTAATTGCATTTCTTCAGCAAGACTGTGAAACATTTCTTCGTCATACAAATCAAGCGGAATAAATGCTTTTAACTGGCCCGCCTGCTCTTCAAAGCCTTCAAAATGCATTTCAGAAAGCAACGCAATTAATATTTCTTTTTTTTCTTCAGACAAGGCTTTAAAACTTATTTCAATATAATCCATAACTAAATTGTTTTCATCAAAATTCAAACGAATATCCGTGCAATAAACAAACGTAAGTTTTATTTCAAAATGTTAAATACATAAAAACACGGTTTATAAATGAATAATAATTCATTTAACTTTGCAGCGTGAAATTAAGAGATGAAAATAAAATAGCCCGCATTTACAAAGCAACTTTAAAACTCGTTAAAGCAACAGGCCTGTCAGGCATAACTATGCAGGCTGTGGCCAAGGAAGCTAAAATTGCAACGGGTACACTATATATTTATTTTCAGAATAAGGAAACATTAATTGCGAGCGTTTTCCAAGAATGCATAAAAAATTCACAAGGCAGCTTTTTTAAAAATTATGATGCCAAAGCACCCTTTAAGGTTGGGTTTCACATCATTTGGCTTAATGTATTAAATCACAGGCTCTTGCGGTTTGAAGAAAGCCTTTTTATAGAGCAGGCCTTTCATTCCCCTTATATAGATGAACAGATAAAAGTTGAAGCTAAAAAAATGTTTGAACCTTTGAAAGAACTATTAGCTCGCGGAAAAAAAGAACACCTCGTAAAAGATGTTGACAATTTCTGGCTCACCGCTTTTATGATTGGAAGCATCAACGAAATATCCAGGAGGGTAAATTATTATAATAAAAAACTTAATTCCGAAGTAATAGACCTGAATTTCCAATTATGCTGGGATGGCATTAAAGCGTAATTTTTTTTTATTTAACTGAATTTATATTCATTATTAATATAATATATGAAGCATAAAAAATATATACGGCTGGCATTAGTGTTTGTTTTATTTTCTTTCATTAAAATAAATGCGCAGGAAAGTAAAACGCTTACTTTAAATGAAGCCATTGAATTAGGTATTAAAAACAGCAAGCAGTTAAAACTAAGCCAGTCAAAAATTAATGAGGCAGTTGCAGCTACCAAACAGGCAGCAGAAGCAAGATTGCCTGATGCAAGCATAAGCGGTTCGTATTTACGATTAACCAAACCCAACGTTAATTTAAAAGGCTTTGGCAGCGATAGCAGCGGCGGTTTTACGTCCCCAACTATTTCACAGGCATTATATGGATCGGCCAATGTTTCATTGCCCATTTATGAAGGCTCAAAAATTAAGTATGGTATTGAATCTGCTAAATATCTTGAACAGGCCACAAGGCTTGATGCCGAGCATGACAAAGAAGCAGTAACGCTCAATATAATTGCAGCTTACATCAATTTATACAAAGCGAGTGTTTCAGCGAAAGTGGTAGAGGAAAATCTTGAACAATCAAGGTTGCGCGACAGCAATTTTGCAAGCCTTGAAAGAAATGGTTTGCTTGCAAGAAATGATATGCTTAGGGCACAGTTGCAAACATCCAATTTCGAACTGGCGCTTGTGGATGCACAGAACAGCATACAGCTTGCCACTGTTAATATGAACATATTATTAGGTCTTCCTGAATCAACAAAACTGACCGCAGATTTAGCCAGCATAACAAGGCCCGGCGAGCTGCAGTCAATTGAAACGTATGAAGCCTCTGCCGATACTGGCCGCAACGATGTACAGGCGCTTGATTATCGCAGCAAGGCTGCAGGTGCAGCTATCAAAATAGCTAAAGGCGATTATTACCCAAGCCTTGCTTTAACAGGCGGTTATGTGGCTGCACATGTTCCTAAACTGCTCACAATAACCAATGCCGTTACGTTTGGGCTTGGCGTGAAATATGACATCGGCTCATTATGGAAAACAAAATCAAAAGTGCAGCAGGCTGAAGCCCGGGCGCAGCAGCTGCAGATAAACAAGGATATGATGACGGATAATATTCATCTTGCCATTAACCAGGCATATCAAACATATTTAACTGATATTAAAAAGATAGAAGTAAATAATAAAGCGGTGCTACAGGCAAATGAAAATTACCGGATCAGTAAAAACAAATATGATAACAGCCTGCTTTTATTAACAGACCTGCTTGATGCCAACGTTGAACAGCTACGCGCCAATCTCAACCTTGAAGTATCGAAGGCTGATGCTGCACTTGACTATTATACATTACAGCAAACAGCAGGATTACTTAAATAATATAACTATTCAACACTGATATAATTATGGCAACACAGGAAACCGGCAGCAACGCTGCACCTAAAAAAAGAAGCAAGGCATTTTTAATTGTGCTTATACTGCTGGTGCTCGCAGGCGGCAGCTTTGGCATAAGCAAATACATACATTCCCTGCATCATGAAGAAACAGATGATGCGCAGGTGGAAGCGCACATCAATCCTGTAATTCCCAAAATTTCAGGATACGTAGCAGAAGTTCGGGTAAAAGATAACCAGCGCGTAAAAAAAGGAGACACATTACTTGTGCTGGATGACCGCGATTTTAAACTGCGTGTTGAACAGGCAGAAACGGCTTTGGTAACCGCTGAAAATAACCGAAATTCAGCAGCAGCAAGCTCACATGCTTCAAAAGCAAATATTGCTACATCACAGGCCGCCGTTGGCACTGTTGATGCGCAAATAGAAGCAGCCAAAGTAAATGTATGGCGCACCACGCAGGATTATAACCGTTATGCAAACCTTATAAAAGATCATTCTGTAACACAACAGCAATTTGAGCAGGCACAGGCTGCAAAAGAAACAGCAGAAAAACAATTACTGGTTTTACAGCAGCAGAAGGCGCAGGCTTCAAAACAAACAAATGCTGTAAGCTCACAAAGTAACGCAACGTTCACACAGATTGGTATTGCTGATGCTTCGGTTAATCAACGCAAGGTGGAAGTGGATGAAGCAAAGCTTAATCTTTCTTACACTGTTATCACCGCGCCTGCTGATGGCATTATTTCCAAAGTGAATGTGCAGGAGGGCCAGTTTCTTTCAGCCGGCCAGGCCACTTTCAGCATCGTACAGGATAATGATATTTGGGTAGTTGCCAATTTTAAAGAAACACAGTTTGATGACTTGAAAATCGGACAGAAAGTTATTATAGAAGCAGATGCGCTTCCGGGCCATGAGTTTGAAGCAAGGCTTGCTTCATTTTCACCTGCAACCGGTTCGCGTTTCGCTCTATTACCACCGGATAATGCCAGTGGAAACTTTGTAAAAACAGTGCAGCGTTTACCGGTTAGAATTGAATTCACCAACCCGCAGGATTCACTGGTAAAACAATTGAAAGCAGGCATGAACGTATATGTAGATGTGCATTTGGATTAATGCCAGAACCGGTATTTATAAGGTCAAATGATCAACAGGATTTATTGGAATCTTTATTTATTGACTGCGTTCATCATTTGCGCAAAGTATAAGCGTTCAGTCGCTTTCAAAATGTCCGGCGTCAGTAACAACATCATTGTAAAAACAATAACCTGTTAATCTTCCGCATGGAAAAAAATAATTAAATGGAACAACAACAATCACTGGTTGAATACGGTACGCGGCGGGTTATTATTACCATCACGGCAGTATTTTGTGCACTGCTTGAAATTATTGATACAACCATTGTAAACGTTGCATTGAATGATATGCGCGGCAGCCTTGGCGCTACGCTTAGTGAAGTAAGCTGGGTTATTACAGCATATTCAATTGCTAACGTTATCATCGTACCAATGACAAGCTGGTTATCGCAGCAGTTTGGAAGAAGAAATTATTTTGCCGCTTCCATCATCATATTTACAGCTTCTTCTTTTTTATGTGGCAATGCATCGGGCATTGGAGAGCTTGTGATCTTTCGCTTTATACAAGGCCTTGGCGGCGGCGCTTTATTAGTAACATCGCAAACAATTATTACAGAAAGTTATCCGCCTGAAAAAAGGGCAATGGCGCAGGCTATTTATGTGCTTGGTGTAATTATTGGCCCAACGCTTGGCCCTCCGCTTGGTGGTTATATAGTTGACCATTATGCATGGCCGTATATTTTCTACATAAATATTCCTGTTGGGATTATTGCCACTTTGCTTACACTTCAGTATGTAAGGAGTCCTAAGTATGGCGA
>JAEWJV010000520.1 GCA_023386395.1 Bacteroidota bacterium | reverse complement strand
AAAAGAAGCGGAAAGCAGCCTGTGAAATAATATGCAGCTTCCAGATACTGCTGCTCTTTCATTGCTCTTATAGTTGCCATGAAATATATATAGTTAAGGGAATTCCGGTATCATCGGAATAAATGATAAAAGTGCTGCAATAAAGTAGTAATTGCCAGATACGTAAAAAATATAACTTCCTTTATATTTACCCGTAATTTAACCTCCATGCAAACAAAACCTAAAATACCATTATTTAAAAGCTGGCGTTGGTGGTATATTTTGGTAATAGCAGTGCTGGTGTTGCTTATTGTTTTCTTTACCTGGTTTACATATTATTTTTCATGAGTAGTGCCGACTGGATAGTACTCGTTGCTACACTGCTGTTAATTGTTGTGTATGGCTTGTATAAAAGCCGCACCAGCCGCAACCTTGAAGGTTATTTTTTAAATAACCGCAGTATGCCCTGGTGGCTTGTGCTGCTTAGCATAATGGGTACACAGGCAAGCGCCATTACCTTTCTTTCTGCGCCCGGCCAGGCATTTACAGACGGGATGCGTTTTGTACAATATTATTTCGGGCTTCCCATAGCGATGGTGATATTATGCATAACGTTTGTGCCTGTTTTTTCAAAGCTGAAAGTATTTACGCCATATGAATTTTTAGAGCAGCGGTTCGATTTAAAAACAAGAACTTTTACGGCTGCATTGTTTCTACTTTCACGCGGTTTCTCCACTGGCATAAGTGTATATGCGCCTTCTATTATCCTCTCTTCATTATTTGGATGGAACATTTTTTATACCAACATTTTAATGGGCGGTATTCTTATAATTTATACGGTAAGCGGTGGCGCAAAGGCTGTTGCCTATACACAACAACTGCAATTAATAATTATAATAACGGCTATGTGTATTGCAGGTTATTATATTGTTCACCTGCTGCCGCAAAATATAGGTTTCACAGATGCTTTAAAAATAAGCGGCGCTTCAGGAAAGCTTAATGTAATAACAACGGGCTTTGAAGGCAATGGTTTTGTTTGGAAAGATAAATACAACATTATTAGTGGTGTAATAGGCGGCTTTTTTTTAGCGCTCAGTTATTTCGGGACAGACCATAGCCAGGTGGGAAGATACCTTACCGCTAAAAATAATACGCAAAGCAAACTGAGCTTGTTAATGAACGGCCTGGTAAAAGTGCCTATGCAGTTTTTGATCTTATTATTAGGTGCATTGTTGTTTGTGTTTTATCAGTTTCAGCCATCGCCGGTGTTTTTTAATAAAACGGCTGAAACAAAAACTTATGCTGCGCCTTATAACGATTCGCTCAAGGCAATATCGTTGGCATTTAATGATGTAAATACCAGGCAAAAAAATACGGCGGCAGGTTATGCTGAAGCGTTAAACAAAAATGATGAAGCAACTGCGGCTAACTTAAAAATTCAATTGCGGCAACTGAATACGCAGGCCAATGAATTGCGCAGCCATTATAAAACAGTTCTGTCAAAAGCCGACCCGGCTGCAGATACCAATGACACCAATTATATTTTTCTGCGCTTTGTTACAGACAATTTACCAAAAGGCCTTGTTGGTTTATTAATAGCAATCATTTTTCTTGCCTCGTGGGGCTCAATTGCGGCAGCTTTAAATTCGCTGGCAAGCTGCACGATGATTGATTTTTACATGCGTTTAAAAAAGCATCATCACCACCCGGAAAGATCAGATTATGAAGATGAAAAACGCTACCGTATTTCTAAATGGCTAACTTTTGGGTGGGGTGTTTTTTGCATTGTGATAGCGGAATTTGCTAACCGCATGGGCAGTTTGATTGAAGCGGTGAATGTGCTTGGCTCCCTGTTTTATGGCGTTATACTCGGTATTTTCCTCGTTGCATTTTATTGCAAAAAAATAAAGGGCACTGCTGTATTCTGGTCTTCGGTTATATCGGAAATAATTGTTGTTATTTTATTTATACTTGATAATAATAATATTATTGGACTTGGCTTTCTCTGGCTTAATGTAGTTGGCGCTGTTGCTGTTTTATGCATAAGCTTTTTGGTGCAGCGCATATTACCATCGTCTTCATCCTTACTCAAATAATTTATGTTTTATTAAGCAGCAACACAAACCATTCGCTGTTACTTTTGCAGCTTTAATTTTTTATGCGTTATATAAAAATTGTTTTTGGAGGCCTTTTAATACTATTTATACTGCTCACGCTTATAGGTTTATTAATGCCTTCTTCCGTAACCGTTTTTCGCTCTGTTGAAATAAATGCGCCTGCTGATACCATTCATTATTACACCAATAATATTTCCCATTGGAAATATTGGATCAATGGCGCTGATACAGCTTATTTCAAACAACTCACCAGTTCTGCAAGTAATAAAGATTCTAAAATTGCGCTTGGCTCATTTACCATTACCATAATTTCCATCGATCCAAAACATATAACTGCTTTGTGGAAAGGAAGCCGTGGCGGAGAACAACTGAATTATCTCGAATTAACCAATAACTCAAACGGTAACACAGTAATTAACTGGAGCTTTCAGCAAAAACTTAAATGGTATCCGTGGGAACGATTAAGCGCCATGCTGCACGATAAAGTTTTTGGGCCGTCTATGGAAGTAAGCCTTGCCAAACTGAAAAGCGTTTGTGAAGGAACTAATCAATAGCAATTATTAATTCTACAAAATTTCTGTAAGCACAGCATATACTTTTTCAAGCTCTTCGTTGGTAATACAATAAGGCGGCATTATGTAAACCGTATTGCCAAGCGGACGGATATAAACCCCTTTCTCCAAAGCCTTTGCTGTAACAACCTGGCTGATATTGTTCAGGTAAACATCATCGCCCTGTGTAATTTCAAATGCGAGAATAGTACCTAACATGCGTACATTTTTAATGCCATTCAATTCCTTTAATTGTGCTGCAAACGCCCGGTTTTGCACGCCGATATTTTCTATTTGCCCCAGCACATTATTTTTTTCAAACAGATCAAGGTTTGCATTGGCGGCAGTACAAGCTAATGGGTTTGCTGTAAATGAATGCCCGTGAAAAAATGTTTTGCGGGCATCATCTGTTATGTATGCATTATAAATTTTTTCTGAACAGGCTGTAACACCAAGCGCCATAACACCGCCGGTTATGCCTTTGCTCAAACAAATGATGTCGGGCTTTGTTTGCATATACTCGCTGGCAAACATTTTACCCGTTCTTCCAAAGCCCGTCATTACTTCATCTGCGATGCAAATAATATTTTTTTGCTGTATAAAATAAAGGAGCTCGTCAAGCAGCGTTGCATCATACATTTTAATACCGCCGGCACCTTGTACCAACGGCTCGTAAATAAATGCTGCAATTGAATTTTCATGTTTTGCTATTTCCTCTTTTATTGAACTGATATTATTTTCATCAGGTGTATCAATAAAAATTACGTCGGGCAATATATCATGAAAGGCCAGTGTAAAAACGCTCCGGTTGCTTACGCTCATAGCGCCGAATGTATCGCCGTGATAACTGTTTTTAAAAGCCAGTAATTTGATCCGCCTTTCTGTTGGCTGTTTACCATTGACCATTGACTGTACATTCCACCAATATTGAATTGACATTTTTATGGCCACTTCCGTTGAAGTAGATCCATCATCACTATAAAATATTTTAAAAAAATTACCGGGAAGTATTTTTAGTAATCTTTCAGCCAGTTTAACAGCCGGTTCATGTGTGAAGCCGGCAAAGATGATATGCTCCAGTTGCAAAGCCTGTTCATAAATTTTTTGGGCGATATATTCATTTGAATGGCCATGAATATTCACCCACCAACTGCTGATGGCATCAATATAAGCGTTGTTGTTTTCGTCTATTAAATAGCTGTCTTTTCCCTTTGTAATAGCAACCGGCGTGCTCATGTTTTTTTGAGGCGTGAATGGATGCCATATATATTTCCTGTCGCGTTCAATTAAGTTCATGCGACAAAGGTAGTGAATGGACTGCCGGTTGCGATTGCGGTTTGCGGAGATCTACTTCTTCCTGAAAAATATCCTTATTGGTACGCCTTTAAAATCGAATGAAGCACGCAATTGGTTTTCAAGATAGTTTTTGTAAGGCGTTTTTATATCATCCGGATAATTGGTGAAGAATGCGAATGATGGCACAGCCGTTGGCAATTGCATGATGTATTTTATTTTAACCGTATTGCCGCGAACAACGGGCGCATGATATGCCGCAACAGCCTTCAGCATAACCTCATTCAATTTACTGGTGGCAATTCTCCGCTTACGGTTTTCATATACTTTTAATGCAATTTCCATTGCCTGGAAAATGCGTGTTTTTTCTTTGGCAGAAATAAACAGTACCGGCACATCGGTAAACGGCGCAATTTTTTCTTTCAGTTGCTTTTCATAATCTCTTGCGGTATTGGTTGATTTTTCAAGTAAATCCCATTTGTTTACCAGCATAACAACGCCCTTGCCTTTTCGTGCAGCCAGTGAGAAAATATTTACATCCTGCGCTGTAATGCCTTTTTCTGCATCAAGTATCAGCAGGCAAACATCGGCTTCATCCATTGCATTTACAGCGCGTATAACAGAATAAAATTCGAGATCATCTTTTTCTTTATTCTTTTTGCGCAAGCCGGCCGTATCGATCAGTATAAAATCTTTTTGGAATAAATTGTAATGTGTGTGAATGGTATCCCTTGTTGTGCCGGCAATATCACTTACAATGGTTCTTTCCTTGCCAACCAGCGCATTCAGTAAAGATGATTTGCCAACATTCGGCTGGCCAATAATAGCGAACCTGGGCAATTCATTTTCTGCTTCATCAGTTTCATCTTCTGCAGGGATCAATTCGGTTATGGCATCAAGCAATTCACCGCTGCCACTGCCACTCATGCTGCTGATGAAAAAAATATTATCAAAACCAAGACTGTAAAATTCTGTTGCATCTAACTGCCGTTCTGAATTATCAACTTTATTTACGGCGAGAAAAACAGGCTTGGTTGACCGGCGCAATATTTCGGCCATGCTCTCATCCAATGACGTGATACCGGTAGAAACATCAGTCATAAAAATAATCGCATTGGCTTCTTCAATAGCAATTTTAACCTGCTTCCGAATTTCGGTTTCAAAAATATCTTCGCTGTCGGGCACAAAACCGCCGGTATCAATTACATTAAAATTCTTTCCATTCCAATCGGCAACGCCATACTGCCTGTCGCGGGTAACGCCGCTTACATTATCTACAATGGCTTTGCGCTGTTCAAGCAAACGGTTGAACAATGTGCTTTTGCCAACATTTGGCCTTCCTGTTATTGCTACTGTGAAACCCATTTTTTTAGTAAAAAGTAAAAATTAAAAAGCCAAAAAGTAAAACCCTGTATGACTTTATAATTCCTGATTTTGAAATAAAATTTGCAAGTAAAAACCAGGCTTTTGGATTTTTACTTTTGAATTTTGATTTTAATACCCGTATTCTTTCAATTTAAAATCATTATCTCTCCATTTAGGTTTTACCTTAATAAAGAGCTGCAAAAATATCTTTTGCTGAAGAAAATTTTCAATTTCTGTTCTTGCCAAAGTGCCAAGCTTTTTAATCATCTTACCGCCTTCACCCAATAAAATGGCTTTCTGACTTTCGCGTTGCACAATTATATCCGCCTGAATTTTTATCAGTGTTTCTTTC
>JAEWJV010000501.1 GCA_023386395.1 Bacteroidota bacterium | reverse complement strand
TGTCTATACCGTTTGATTGAATCAGTGCATTAATATGATCTTTTATTACAGGGAGCGTTGCTGCTAAACCCATTGCTGATCGGGCGGGGATGATTTTTTTATCAATCAGCCTGTTGTTATTGTTGTGGCCGTCGTTGCTAATTAATCCAAGCTTAATTCTTGTGCCGCCTAAATCAATACCAATAAAAAAGTCACTCATCGCAATCGTTTAAATTATCTTTCAGCTAATACCGGTTTACCGTTTTTGCATATAAGAATTTTTGAAAAGCCTTCTTCGCTTATTGTTGCATAATCATGCCCTGCATCAGAAGGCCAGAATGCACTGAAAGAAAGTATAGAATCGCCTGTATTTGCAGTGCGATGTGCTGTATTGCCTTTGATGTAATGAATACTGCCCGGATACATTTTTTCAGCCCATGTATTATGGTTTTCATCCATTAAAATCAACATGCCTTCGCCATGCAACGTGCAATAAAATTCCCCGCGGTTTCTTATCTTATGGAAGTGGCCTTTCGTCATGAAATATTCGTTGCCCACAACACCAGAATGAATGTAAGTGATACCATAAAACAAGCCGCCCTCTGTACCTGGCGCTACAGGAAGCCAGGATTCTACTTCATATACTATAGTTTCAGGGTCCATCTTTTCCAACGCAGCCTTATCAAAAAAAATATCCCTCAAGTTTTTTAATTTCCTGTCTATGCGATCAATATTTTTTCCCTTTAACTCTTCGTTTATAAATGTTAATTCCGGTTCAAGAATAGAACTCATACTGCTGTATAATTTAGAATGATTGCCTATCTATCATGATAAAAGGGTTTTCGATAACGTTGTGATCTCCGTTTATTACCATTTTGGCCATTAAATGGCCCATGGCTTCAAAGTCAGTTGTAATAGTTGTAATACCGTTACCAATTACACTTTTTAGATTTGTTTCATTGTACGAAATAATCCCGATGTCTTTACCTGGCTGCCAATCTTTTGATTTGGCAAATTTTACGATCTGTACAAGGTCATTGTCGTCAATAACGATAAAGGCATCGTGCTTTTTAATATCATTTTCATTAACCTTATTGATAACTGCTGTAGCAATCGTTTTTGTTTTAGCGAATTTGCTGAAACCAGTTATAATATCTTTTGTGCGGACAGACTCCGGGAAAACAAGCAATAACCTTTTATATTTCGTAATAAGATTTTTACTCGACAGAAGGATGGAGTAAATATCCTTTTCAAAGTTTTGATACACACCTGGATATTGTTTCTTATATTCTTTAAAGCCAACATCCAAAAGATAAGTGTTGCGTTGATCAAGCTTTGAAAGTATAGAAAATGTTGCATTATGCACTTCAGGCATTACAATAAACGTATTATAATAGCCACCCTGCTCGCGGATAAGCGATTCAAACATCTTAATACTATGATGATGAAAATAGATATCAAGTGTGCAATCTTTCGGCAAAGCATTCAATAATGCATTAAACAGCGTTTCTTTGTAAGGCGTAAAAGTGCTGAACAAAAGGAAAATACGCTTGATTTGTTTGGTATCTGTGCTTTTAACAAAGTAGCCTTTGCCCGGGATAGAATCGATAATGCCGGAGGCGCGCAGATCATTATAGGCACTGAAAACAGAACCTCTTGCCAGCGAAAAAACTTCCGATATTTTATTTACAGAAGGAAGAATATCATCCTTTACCAACACACCATTATCAATATTCCTGTAAATGGACTGCACGATCTGTTTGTAAACAGGCGTGGCAAGAGAAGGATCAATCTGAATGAGTTCGGTTATTGTTTTTTTCATGTATCAAACAATGAAGGTGGGCAAATATAAAACAAACAGGTATATACCGGTACATAATTTTATTTTTTTGAGTATTTATAGAAATAACAACCTGTACGGTTACCATGAAGGTTATGTGATAGATGTAAAGATAGTTTTCAATTTCCTTGATCCAAAGTAGCACCGTCAAACCTTTGCGAAAGTATCAAGACCAAATACCATATAAAGTTTAAAGCCTTTTATTCAGCTATAATCAATAAAAATTAATTCGTTTGGGATGTTCCCATCTTAAACGTCTTTTTCTTAACACTTCTCCGATGTTGTTTTGTAAAACACCACCAATATGCAATTAAGGCAACCGCTTTAGAGACCATGCGGGTGGTGAGCTGTAACAGTATTCAAATAGACTTGTGATTAAAATTATTGGCGATTTTCTGGTTAGGCATTTATTGTACAAGCGGTTTATAAAACAAAAATTTAATGCAGCTATTGAGCTTAAAATGAGCTGTATAAAGAGGTTTAGCAATAAGTTCGACCCCTCGCTGCATTTTTGTTTGTATAACGGAGGCCGCTTTTGCAATTGTTTTGGGTGAAGTAAAGCGCAGCCATTTCTTTGAGTTGTAAACGGTGACTGCAAGCATAAGCATTTTGTTGGCTGCTTCAGACCCCTTGCGTTTAAGCGTTTCATACCGGTGTGGTTGATGAGTGTGCCCCAAACAGGCTCCGCCGTACTGCTTCGTTTTCGCTTCATTACTTTAGCCCTTATTGTTTGTTGTCTTGCCTTGACCCTTCCCAGTTCTGCCTTGTATATGCTGTGTTGCACCTTCTTTGTTTGGCTGTATCGCTTATTTTCTTAAAGGGCAATTGTTGCAATCGCTTTGCAGGGAAAAATATTTCTTTCCATTCCAGGGAGCTGCTTGAGCATTATTACAGCTTATCCGAAACATATGTGCGACTGCTGATGTTACCGCCGAAAGAACGTCATGACATGTTATTGCAAACTTATCCGTGGATGTTTGGAAGCAACCGCATTAAAGAGAAAATGCTGGCGGCTTATATAGGGGTGACGCCGGAAACTTTTCGTAATTACCGTAATGGGAAGTAGGTGATTATTATTTCTTATCGGCTCATAAGATTATTTTTTGAAATCTTAGATGCGCTTAATGACTTTCTTCATTTCTTATAAGATAGGAGTTATTGGCTGAAGGTAGATTTATGTGGTGTTACCAAATCGTTGATTTGAATTTTCTATTCGTAATTTATCTGCAAAAGCGTCTAAGAGCGAATTATCTTTAAACTTAGTGTAATACAAGGATTCAGCAAAGCTGATCCAAGAGCTGCAATGCTATCAGCACTCGTCATTAAAGACTAAGCAGGTGCTTTATTTTCCAGGTAATTGACTTTTTGCAATCTTATTTAACTACAAATGTGGTTTATATTAATATAATAACTACATTCGGTGTAAATATGATAAACAATGAGCCAATATCACCTGGGGGAATTTGAAGAAATCGTTTTACTGACAGTCGCAATTCTTAACGGAGAAGCTTATGGTGTAAACGTCATTGCAGAAATTGGAGACAGGCTTGAACGCGATGTAAGCCTGGGT
>JAEWJV010000197.1 GCA_023386395.1 Bacteroidota bacterium | reverse complement strand
CCGGTGATGTGGCTGCATGGATAAAAACCGCACATGCGCTTAAGGCCCGCATACTGAACCAGGTTTCTAAAACTTCATCTTACAATGCAGATGCTGTTCTGGCTGAATTAGCGCAGGCTTATACGGGCAATGAAGATGATGCACAAATAACAGCATTTGACGGCTTTAACCCCTGGGCGCAGGAAGCGCATAATAATGCGAGTTTATTACTGGACGGATGGCTGTCTGCCAATTTTGTAAGTGCCATGAACGGCACTACTTATGGATTATTTGATCCTCGGCTTCCGCTTATTACAGATACCACCCGTTACGGCGATTACAGGGGAACAGTTAACGGTGCCGGTGCTATTGGCAATAATACCGTGCATAATGAATGTTATCTTACGGTAGGCAAATGGTATTCAAGCGATCAATCGCCATTGGAAATTATAACCTTTGCCGAATGTAAATTTATAGAGGCTGAAGCTAAATTCAGAAAGGGCGATAAAGCCGGCGCCTATGCTGCTTATTTAGCAGGCATAACGGCAAACATGAATAAGATAGGCGTAAGCGGCGGCGATATAACCTCTTACACAACCAATCCCATAGTTGCTGTAGGCGAGGCCGGTATTACCTTAAAGCTGATATTTAAAGAAAAATATGCAGCGCTCTTCCTGAGCCCGGTAACCTGGGATGATATGCGCCGCACAGATTATGATTACAAGGATTTTGAATTGCCTGTAAGCGCTGCATTAAGTACTTTTATAAGGCGCATGAATTATCCGTCAACCGAAATTTCAACAAATGGCAGCAATATACCAACCGTTCAGTTATCAGATCATCTTTGGTGGGATCAATAGTAATGCCGGTTAAATAATTTGCCTGTGAATTACAAAATAGTGCGGCAGCAATGCCGCACTATTTTTTACATGTATCTTTTGATATTGCGCCTCCTTCTTAACAGCCCTTCCCAAACACAAATCTTATCTTTACATAAATTCTTATTCATTATGTGGAAGAACAACATTCTTGAAACCATTGGAAATACGCCATTAATTAAACTGAATAAAATAACGAAGGATTTTCCCTGCACGGTGCTTGCCAAGGTTGATTATTTCAATCCCGGTAATTCCATTAAAGACCGCATGGCATTAAAAATGCTTGAAGTTGCTGAACAGGAAGGTATATTAAAACCCGGCGGCACCATTATAGAATGTACCAGCGGTAATACAGGAATGGGCCTTGCTTTGGCTGCCTGCGTTAAAGGCTATAAATGTATTTTTACCACAACCGATAAGCAGAGTAAAGAGAAAATGGATATTCTGAAAGCTGTAGGTGCAGAAGTAATAGTTTGCCCCACGAATGTTGAACCGGACGACCCAAAAAGTTATTATTCTGTTGCAAGAAGGTTAGCTAAAGAAATTCCAAACTCTTACTTCTTTAATCAATACGATAATCTTGCCAACCGGCTGGCGCATTATGAAACTACCGGCCCTGAAATATGGGAACAAACTGAAGGTAAAATCACACACCTTGTTTGCACAGCGGGCACAGGAGGAACAGTTACAGGTACTGCACAATTCCTGAAAGAAAAAAATCCGAATATACAGGTGTGGGCGATTGATGTATATGGTTCATTGCTTACCAAATATTTTAATACGGGCGAGGTTGATATGAATGAAGTGCACCCTTACATAAGCGAAGGTTTTGGTGAAGACTTTGTGCCTGCAAATTATGATATGAGCGTGATTGACCATTTTGAACAAGTGACAGATAAAGATGGCGCTATCATGGCACGCCGCATTGCGAAAGAAGAAGGTATTTTTATCGGTTACAGTGCGGGCAGTTGTGTGCAGGGCCTGATGCAGTTAAAAGACAAATTAAAAGAAGGTGACCTGGTAGTTTGTATTTTTCATGATCATGGCAGCCGGTATGTTGCAAAAATTTATAATGATCAATGGATGATGGAGCGCGGTTTTCTTGATGTAAAAACATTTAAAGATATAGTAAGCGCGAGGGAAGGCAAGAATCTCGTTACTATTCAGCCTTCCCAAACTGTAGCAGAAGCTGTTGAACTGATGAAGAAATTTGATATTGAAAATATACCGGTTATGAATGGCAGCGGGCCGGTTGGTTCTGTTAGCGAAACAGGTTTGTTTCAAAAAGTGTTTGATCATCCTGAATTAAAAGATTCAACTGTTGAAAGCATCATGGAAAAGGCTTATCCCGTTGTTGATTTTGACACGCCGGTTGAACGGCTTGGCAGTTTAATTAATAAGGGCAACGGCGCCGTTTTGGCAAAAGATGAAACCGGCGATTATCACATCGTTACAAAATATGATGTAATACAAAGCCTGGCGAAATAATGTTGAATTCACAGTGAGTTGTCAGTGGTAAATGGTGAGTAAGCCCGACTGGCTCAGTTTTAAACAGACTGGGCCAGTCTGTTTAAAAGCTTTTAAATATTGTTGCCTGGGCTTTTATGAATTGTCATTTTGCAAATGAAATATGTATATGCTAAACGATTCGCTTTACAAAACCTTGCATATTAAATCTGTAACAGAGAATATAACAAATTTTAAAACCATCACTTTTGAAGAAAACCATAACCTTCAGTATAAGGCCGGCCAGTATATAACACTCGTACATTTCAGCCATGATGAAGAAATACGCCGCTCTTATTCCATTACATCTTCGCCGGATTTAAATGAAACGTTATCAATAGGGGTGAAGCGTATTGAAAATGGTTACTTCTCCCGTTTGCTTGTTGATCATGCTGCTGCCGGCGATGAAGTTATAACCATAGGCGCCGGTGGCCTTTTTGTTTTGCCGGATAATATTGATGAATTTAAACAGGTCTTCTTTTTTGCTGCAGGCAGCGGTATCACACCTGTTTATGCGCTTATAAAAACTTTATTATTTGTACATCAGCATACAAATGTTGTTTTGATTTACAGCAATGCATCAGAAGTAAAAACAGTTTTTTTAAATGAGTTAAAATTGCTGGAGGAGGAATTTAAAAACAGGTTTATTATAAAGTTTTTATTCAGCAATATCAGGCAGCTTGCCAAAGCCCGGCTACACCGGAATTTAATAATAAGTTTTTTGCAGGAATTATCTGTTGCAGATTATGGGCAGACTTTGTTTTATACCTGCGGGCCGCAATCGTACATGCGTTTATGCATTTATACATTGCAGGAGCACGATGTTCCGAAGAATAATATTAAGCGTGAAGACTTTGTGATCAACGCGGTTAAACGTGATGTTTCTCCGCCTGATAAATCCTCACATACAGTATATATAAAACTCGGTGATAATAACATCCGGCTCGGCGTTCATTACCCTGATTCCATTTTATCGGCAGCGAAGAAAGCCAATATTGTTCTACCCTACAGTTGCGAAACGGGCCGTTGCGGCAGTTGTGTTGCCAAATGTATAAAGGGTGATGTTTGGCATTCTTATAACGAGGTGCTTACTGAAAATGAAATACAGCAGGGCCTTATATTAACCTGCGTTGGCCATGCTATAAACGGAGATGTTGAACTGGAAATAAATGTTTAACAGCGGATGTATTGCTACCGGTCAGACCGCATTGCAGTTACATTCTTTCCGGCACTTTAATACCTAATAAATGCATGCCTGTTTGAATGGCTTGAGCTGTAAGCTGTGCAAGCTTTACACGTAATGTTTTTTTCTCCCCGCTTTCTGCATTGGCAATGGAATGTTCAGTATAAAATGAATTGAATGTTTTGGCAAGATTGAAAACGTACAATGCAATTTTAGAAGGATCATATAACGTTGCTGCTTCTTCCACGGTTGCAGGAAATTGCTCCAGCAGAATTATAATTTCTTTTTCCAGTGGTAGTAATGGCTGATGTCCTTCACTCACTACTGGCAACTCACCACGCACTTTCCTCAACACGCTTTTAATCCTCGCAAACGTATATTGAACAAACGGACCGGTAAACCCGTGAAAATCGATGCTTTCTTCAGGGTTGAAAAGCATTTTCTTTTTTGGGTCAACCCTTAATAAAAAAAACTTTAAAGCGCCAAGCCCGATTGTTTCATACAGTTCAGTTAATTCATCTTCCGTGAAATCTTTCACCTTGCCAAGCTCTTCTGTTTTCTGCCTGGCAATGTTGATCATTTCATTCACTATATCGTCTGCATCAACCACAGTGCCTTCACGGCTCTTCATTTTTCCCGAAGGCAATTCAACCATGCCATAACTTAAATGATAAATAGCTTTTGCATAAGGCAAACCCAATTTTTCGCAAATAAGTTTTAATACTTTGAAATGATAATTCTGTTCATCGCCCACAACATAAATGCTCTCATCAATTTTATATTCCTCGTATTTATCAACAGCAAGGCCAATATCCTGCGTTATATAAACGGCGGTGCCATCTTTGCGGCGAACGATTTTTTTATCAAGCCCGTCATTGGTTAAATCAATCCAAACACTGCCATCTTCTTCTTTATAAAAAATACCTTTTTCCAGGCCTGCTTCTACTAAATTTTTACCAAGAATATAGGTCTGGCTTTCATAATACACTTTATCAAAATCAGCACCAATCCGGTTATACGTTTCATCAAAACCTTCATACACCCAACCATTCATCATGCTCCACAATTCAATCACATCAGGCTTTCCGGCTTCCCAATCTACCAGCATTTGTTGCGCAGCTTTCATAATAGCCGCTTCTTTTTCTGCTTCTTCCGCGCTTAAACCTTCTGCTTCCAATGTTTTTACTTCACCTTTATAGGCTTCATTGAATTTTACATAATAATCGCCCACAAAATGGTCGCCTTTTGTGCCTGTTGATTGCGGTGTTGCGCCATTGGCAAATATTTTCCAGGCAATCATGCTTTTGCTGATATGAATGCCGCGGTCATTTACAATACAGGTTTTTATTACGTTGTTGCCAATAGCTTTTGAAAGCTCTGCAGCGCTCCATCCTAAAAAAATATTCCTTAAATGACCGAGGTGCAAAGGTTTGTTGGTATTGGGCGAAGAATATTCAACCATAATTTTTTTATGGCTGATCTGCTGTTTGCCGAACGCTGCATTACTGTAATTATCTGAAAGAAAATTTATCCAGTAATTATCTGCAATAACGAGGTTTAAAAAACCTTTTATAATATTATAAGATTGAAAGATGCCCGGGTTTTTATCAACCAGGTATTTTCCCAGTTCGTTGCCCAAAGCATCCGGCGATTTCTTTAAAGGTTTTAATAACGCAAACAAAACAATGGTATAATCGCCTTCAAATTCAGGCTTGGTAACGTTTACGGTAATGGCAGATTCATCAATTGAAACATTGTATAATGTTTCAATTACTTCTTTAGTTCTAAGTTTAATAATATTTGTAAGACTCATAGCAAAATGTGAGCGGCAAAAATACTATAGGCAACTTGTAAAATCTTCCTTAAATCTGTAAACAAAAAAACAGGTGTATTTTTTGCTGTTACCTTCGCCCGATGCAAAAACTACATGCATTCATACGAAAGATGATTTTGGCGGTGGTGGATGCATTTTACCCTTTATTCAGGAGTTTCATGCCTTTGCAAACCTTCCGGTACGCTGCCTGCGGTGGCGCCAATATGATTTTTGATATAGTGGTTTTTATGCTTTCCTATAACTATTTTCTTGATAAGCAAATAGTTTATATAGCCGATGTTGCCATTAGCCCATACATTTTTGCATTTCTTATTTCTTTTTGTATTTCTTTCCCCGTGGGGTTTTATTTAAGCCGTTATGTGGTATGGCAGCAAACCAAAACCCGCAAACGCATACAAATTTTCCGCTACTTTTTAATTGTTGTGGCCTGTATTGCACTCAACTATTTTTTCCTGAAATTATTTGTTGAGGGTTTCCACTGGTGGCCTACTTTTTCAAAAATTATCACAACTTTTATTGTTGTATTGTTCAGTTATTT
>JAEWJV010000479.1 GCA_023386395.1 Bacteroidota bacterium | reverse complement strand
GCTATTGACCTTGTGGCTTCATCCACCCGCCGTGATGACCTGTTGCTCGACAGGGATGTGCTTCAGCGCATGAATATTCTTCGTCTTTATATCAATGACATGAATACTGAAGAAGCAATGACAGAACTATTGAAACGCATGCGCGGCACAAAAAGCAATGAAGAGTTTCTTGCAAGCATGAACGGATAAGATTTGTTTTTATAATGATAAAGAGGTTGCCCATAGCGGGGCAACCTTTTTTATTTTGTTGATCCTTATTTGATTGCCTTTCATTCATATTATCATAACATCTGCCATTTTTACACCTTTTACGGCCATGGCATAATGATTGAGCAAATGGGTAATAACTTAAATCTTAAAGAATTAATCAATTAATATGGGAAAAATAATAGGTATCGACTTAGGTACAACTAACAGTTGCGTTTCGGTTATGGAAGGTAACGAACCGGTTGTTATTGCCAACGATGAAGGCCGCCGTACTACTCCTTCCGTTGTTGCTTTTTTAAAGAATGGCGAACGTAAAGTGGGCGATCCTGCCAAGAGGCAGGCCATAACAAACCCGCAAAACACTATTATGAGTGTGAAGCGTTTTATGGGCCGCCGCTACGATGAAGTAAAAGAAGAAATCAGCCATTGGAGCTACAAAATAGTTCGTGGTGAAAATGATACAATACGCATAGATATTGATGGCCGCTTATATACACCGCAGGAAATTTCTGCCATGATCCTTCAAAAAATGAAAAAAACAGCAGAGGATTATCTTGGCCAGGAAGTAAACGAAGCTGTGATTACAGTACCCGCTTATTTTAATGATGCGCAAAGGCAGGCTACTAAAGAGGCCGGCGAAATTGCCGGTTTAAATGTGCGCAGGATTGTAAACGAACCCACTGCCGCAGCATTGGCTTATGGCTTGGAAAAGAAACATGCTGATCAGAAAATAGCCGTGTTTGACCTTGGTGGTGGTACATTCGATATATCTGTACTGGATTTGGGTGATGGCGTTTTTGAAGTAAAATCAACTAATGGTGATACGCATCTTGGCGGTGATGACTTTGACAAAGTGATCATGGATTGGCTGGCTGATGAATTCAAAAAACAGGAAGCTATTGACCTCCGCAAAGACCCGATGGCTTTGCAGCGTTTAAAAGAAGCCGCTGAAAAAGCAAAGATCGAATTGTCTTCTTCATCAGAAACAGAAATAAACCTGCCTTATATTACTGCAGTTGATGGTGTTCCAAAACACCTTGTTACAAAATTAACCCGCGCAAAATTTGAGCAGCTTGCCGATAATTTATTTGCAAGATGTTTAAAGCCCTGCGAGCAGGCATTAAAAGATGCGGGCTACAATGCTTCTCAAATTGATGAAGTGATCCTGGTAGGTGGTTCTACCCGAATCCCTAAAGTGCAGGAAATTGTAGAAAAATTCTTCGGCAAAAAACCGCATAAAGGTGTAAACCCTGATGAAGTGGTAGCAATTGGTGCGGGCATACAGGGCGCTGTATTAACGGGTGAAGTGAAAGATGTGTTGTTACTTGATGTAACGCCGCTTACACTTGGTATTGAAACTTTGGGCGGTGTATTAACCCCAATGATTCCTTCCAACACAACCATTCCTACAAAGAAAACAGAAGTATTCTCTACCGCCAGCGATAACCAGCCCGGCGTGCAAATACACATTTTGCAGGGCGAAAGAAGTTTGGCGAAAGATAATAAGAGCCTGGGTGTATTCAATCTTGATGGTATTCCACCTGCACCACGGGGCATTCCGCAGATTGAAGTAACATTTGATATTGATGCGAACGGTTTAATTCACGTGAGTGCAAAAGATAAAGGCACAGGCAAGGAGCAGAAGATACGCATTGAAGCCGGAAGTGGTTTAAGCAAGGAAGAAATTGAAAAAATGAAGACCGATGCCAGGGCGCACGAAGCTGAAGATAAGGTTGCCAAGGAAAAGATCGACAAATTGAACCAGGCAGACAGCCTTATTTTCCAAACAGAAAAACAATTAAAAGATTTTGGTGATAAAGTTCCGGCTGATAAAAAAGCTCCTATTGAAGCGGCTTTGAATAAATTAAAAGAAGCGCATAAGAACCAGGATGTTGCCGCTGTGGATGCTGCCATGAATGATTTGAACCAGGCTTGGACAGCAGCCAGCGAGGAACTGTATAAAGCACAGCAAGCCGGTGCAACAACAGCCGATGCAGGCGCCCAGCCAAATGCAGGCGCTTCCGATAACGGAACTGGCCAGCAGCCGGGAGGTGAAAACGTTACCGACGCTGAATTTGAAGAAGTAAAATAGATAATTTGTCTAAACCCGGATTTAAAGGGTTGGCAGATTAAAGGATTATAAAAATGCCTCCGCAATTGCGGAGGCATTTGTTTTAAGCAGTTAATGATGTTATGATATTAAGTAAGACGTGTTATACCAAAAATGTTTACAACTTGCTGTTGATAAAGCAACGGGTAAAATAAAAACACCGGCATATATTTCTATGCCGGTGTTTTTTATCAGGTAGCGGGAACCGCTAATCTTTGCTTACAATAATTTTATTGCTATAAACAGTTTCACCGTTTGCAGTAATTACACTTACGAGGTAAGCACCGGCTGCTGCTGATGCAACTGAAATGTTTTCCGTTTGAGCGCCTGATATTTTTACTTCTTTTTTTACTATTGTTTTACCACCTGTCTCACTAAGCATTATAATGTATTTACCGTTTTTAAAATTGCTGAACTGTATTTGCAGCCGCCCTGCAGTAACCGGATTGGGATAGGCGCTTACAGTACTTGTTTCAAGCGTTTTTGCTATGGCATCCGTCCTGTTATCAAAAGCAAAATTGGCATTGGCAAAATCTGAAACGTTATATACCTGTTCCGTTGTGTTCATAATCGCAGCCTGCAATGTGGTAAGGTTTACCCTGTAATAACCGGTTGTTTTGGTAGAGCTGCCCACGATAACATGCTCTGCATCTTCAACCATTGCGGCATTTATATTATAATCTTCGGGAATATTTTTTATTTCACCAAGAAAGGTTGCAAGCCTTGTATTAGGATTGATCTTATAAATCTGGCGCGTCATAGTAAAAAGGTAAAGGTTGCCAGTTGCATCGGCAATCATATCGCCGCCCCAGCTTGTAAACTGCGTTCTTACCGATTTATCTCCATTTGCAGGGGCATCCAGCAATCTTCCCAAATCTGTAATCTTTGTTTGCTTTCCTGTTGAGAAACGTATGAGGTGTTCATTATCATTTGTAATGGCATACCCGTTGTCATCTGATGCTATGACCATCCTTGTAATTACAGAAGCTTCGCCAGTTGCATTCCTGAAATTTTTGAGCAGCTGCGTAGTTACTGAATAAGCTTTTGGCGTGGTACTGTTTAAATCGAGATAGCGCAGTTGGTTGCCCAGCATTTGCGTATAATATAATCTGTTATTTTTTGCATCATAAGCAATGGCGGCTACCATCCTGCTATTGATGCATCCGCAACTTTGCAATGTGGATATGGTCTCAGCTTTAGCATCAATATTTATTATTTGAGCGCCTGATGTGGCATCATACACAGCCTCATTTGCCGCGGCAGGTATGTAAACAGTCCTGATATTTTTTGTGTTAAGATCAGCCTGGCGAAAGGCAATCCAGTTAGTGCTGCCAAACTGTTCACCTGTAACTGCAAAGAATTTTTTTGATTGCGCTGAAGCATTTAAAGCGAAAAGCAGTGTAAGGGCTAATAATGCAAGGGGTAAAGATGTTTTCATAACAAATGATTTCAAATTGAAAATTACTTATAAAACTGAAATAAAACAATCAGCTTTTATGAATGGATTGCACGGCTTTTTTTACACTTCCCTGTTTTACCAATAAATCTTTGGCTTTGGAATAGTCGGTAATATTTGCCTGCTGCATCAGCATTTTTACGCCGCGGTCAATAAGTTTTTCATTGTTGAGCTGCATATTTACCATGCTGTTATCTTCCACGCGGCCGAGTTGAATCATTATTGTGGTGGAGATCATATTCAGTACCATTTTTTGTGCGGTGCCTGCTTTCATGCGTGTGCTGCCGGTAACAAATTCAGGCCCTGTAATTACTTCAACCGGGTAATCTGCCGCTGCGGCCAGCGGTGAACCGGCGTTACAGGTAATACAACCCGTTTCGATATTATGTTCGCGGCAATGATCCAAAGCGCCGATAACGTAAGGCGTTGTACCACTTGCGGCTATGCCTACTACAAAGTCCCTGTCAGAAATATTTTTTTCCTGGAGATCAAGCCAGCCCTGTTCGCGGTCGTCTTCTGCAAATTACGCCGCACGAACAATAGCGCTGAAACCGCCGGCAATCAATCCCTGCACCAGATCATAGGGAACGCCATAAGTAGGCGGGCATTCGCTGGCATCTAAAATACCAAGCCTGCCGCTGGTGCCGGCGCCAACATAAAAGAGCCTTCCCCCTGCAAGCATTTTATCTGCAGCCGCTTCTATCAGCTTTTCAATTTGCGGCAAAGCTTTTTCAACAGCAAGGGCAACCGTTTTATCTTCTTCGTTTATATGCGTAATGATTTCTTTTACCGGCATATCTTCAAGATGCCTGTAATGCGATGATTGTTCGGTAGTGAGCATTAATGCAAATGTATTAAAGAAATAAAATTTTATTGACCCTATGAGTTTTGCACCTCTTTTAGAGGTACTGTTGGTGTCTGGAAAAACACCCATACCAATGAATGCCAAGCAGGATTTTAATTTGCAGGAAGCGTGCTATCCGGCACATTAATCGGCCCTCTTGCGTTGAAGATGGTGTAATGATTAAAATTCTGATCAGCCGTCATGCTATCACCATCAAGCTTTTCATCGGGCTTGCGTATATGCACCGGGAGGCTTGTATAAATTATCTCCTTATCCTGGTCCCACCATAATTCTTCGCTGCGCAAAGTATCTCCCTGCACATTAAATACAACCACGCTGTCTCTTAAAAACACAAGATGTTTATTGGGATAATACAGTCCATATTTTGCAAATAGCTTGCTTTGCAGTTTTACGCTGTCGTAAAAATCCACATGAAGCGTTTTAGGAAATTCTGTTTTAGGGGTATCACCCTGCACCATCGTCATTAAAGGAGTAGTAAGCTTTGCCTTTGTAATACCGCCCTGGCTAAAATAGCTTGTAACATTTATTGCCTTATCTGTAGGTATTGTTTTTTTTGCAAGATCCTGCACCTGCTGGTAATCGTTATGGCAGCTATATAAAAAAAAGCAGCCGGCAATAAGGGCTGCTTTAAACAATTATATATAAGGCAATTTATTAATCATACTTCCGCTTGAT
>JAEWJV010000478.1 GCA_023386395.1 Bacteroidota bacterium | reverse complement strand
GCACTCTGGCTGCTCATGGATTCGGTTAATAAATTTACATGGAGCGTCACCGGTACAAGTTATACTGAAGATTAAAGAAATTTAACAGGCAGAAAAAATATTACCTGTTTTTTATTTTGCAAGATGTGTAGCCTTTAGTTTTTTCTTATAGGCAGCCAGCACTTCTTTACGGTTCTTATCATTCAGCTTAAGGGCGTTTGTGCAACCTTCTGCCAATGGGCTATGTTTTTCCATCCATTGCCTTAATTCAATCACCACAGGTAAAAGATCAATGCCTTTTTCAGTAAGATAATACAAACAACGGCGGCCATTTTCCGGATCGGCCGTTTTTCGTATCAGGCCGTTGGCCTCGAGCGACTGTAATCTTGCGGCAAGTATATTGGTAGCAATCTTTTCATCTGAAGACTGAAGCTCTCCGTAAGAGCGTTTATCTGTAAACATAAGATCGCGTAAAATAAGCAGCGACCATTTATCGCCAATCGCATCTAATGCCATGCTGATGGCGCAAGCCGAACGGCGGCATAATTCCTCATCATTCTTTTTCATAAAAAAATACTTGCATTTTGAAAGTAATTGTTTATGTTTGCACTTGCAAAACGCAAGTAAAGGTACGACTTTCTTCTTTTCTGAAAGTCAATTGTCCTTTAAACACAGTAAAATATCAGTTGCTTTTGCTAAAATTTTATTTATTAAAGCTACAAAACAAAATTAGTTATGAGCCAGTCATACCCAACATTATTCAGCAAGTATAAGCTTGGCAGCCTTACACTTAAAAACAGGATTATTATGGCGCCAATGACACGCAGCCGTGCCATTGGTAATTTACCCAATGACCTGATGGTGAACTATTACAGTAAACGTGCAGATGCGGGCCTGATTATTACAGAAGGCGTTTCGCCTTCACCCGATGGGCTTGGCTACGCCCGTATTCCGGGCCTGTTTAATGATGGGCAGGTAAAATCGTGGAAGAAAATTACGGATGCCGTTCATGCAAAAGGCGGGCGCATTTTTGTGCAGTTAATGCATACCGGAAGAATATCCCATCCTTTAAACCTGCCGGATGAAGGTGTTGTAAGAGGTGTCTCTGCCATTGCCGCTGCAACAACGCAGATGTACACTGACCAGGAAGGATTGCAGCCTTTACCGGTACCGGAAGAAATTGCTACAGCAGAAATCCCGGCATTAATTAATGAGTTTGTGCAAAGCGCGAAATATGCAATTGAAGCAGGTTTTGATGGCGTTGAATTGCATGGCGCCAATGGTTATTTGCTCGACCAGTTTTTAAATCCAGCATCCAATCACCGAACAGATAGATATGGAGGTTCTCCTGAAAACCGTAACCGCTTTGTAACAGAAGTGGCTACAGCCGTTGCTAACGCTATCGGGAAAGATAAGACAGGCATTCGTTTATCGCCTTACGGCGCTTTTAATGATATGCATTCCGATGAAAACACCGAACAACAATATATTCAGCTTGCAGCAGCGCTAAAAGATGCAGTTGTATATATACATATTGTAGATCATGCTTCTATGGGTGCGCCGGCTGTGCCGTTATCTGTAAAAGATGGCATCCGCCGTGCATTTGGAAGCACTATTATTTTATCAGGTGGTTATGATGCGGCGCGTGCTGAGGCTGAACTGGAAGAAGGCCGTGGCGAACTGGTTGCTTTTGGCAGGCCGTTTATTTCCAATCCCGATCTCGTAAAACGCATTGCATTACATGCAGAACTTGCACAACCTGACTTTGGTACATTTTATACGCCAGGTGAGAAAGGTTATACAGATTATCCCATATTAGATGAACAGTTACAGGCGAATTAAGATTGATGGAAAGGATTTAAGTTATAAGTTAGTAAGTGCTGAAATGCCTCAACATTTGTTGGGGCATTTTTATGATTTTTCGAAGTCATAATAATAAGCGTGAAATAAAGCAAATGCTATAATGAGCATTAAAAGGCCAAGTATAATACCCGTGTTGTAAAGTATTATAAAAAACAACCCCATTGCTATGCCAAATACTATTTTAATAAAAGATTCCATTTGCACTTTGCCAATGAAAAGGCATGCATGCAGCAATGACAATAATCCAACTGATGCAATTACAACTTGCCAGTAGTCAATCATGTTAAATTGCAATGGATAGCCTTTCCATACAAATACCAATTCGGGTAATAACAATACAGCATACATTAACAAAATATGGATAAAGCGTTTAAAGATTGAAAATGAAAAATTCCTGTACTGCAAGAGGTAATCATCTTCAAAACTTTTTATCTCGAACACGATTGTGCAGTTTGCAATAGCAGCCAGTAAAAAGCACATAAGCAGCGGACGTATATCATAATGATCTGGTTCAAATGCTTTTATAAAAAGATATAAAATGAATAGGGAGAAAAATTTTGTAATCAGCAGCATTTGCCTGCGATTCTGCAGAATATAAAAAAGCGGAATGGAGAACAGGGGTTTAGGTAACCTTATCAATCCCGGTAAAATTATCCTGTTTTGATTTTCTCTTTGTTTCGATGCATTTTGATATAGCAATGCTGTCGCAGGTATAACTGTAATAATAAATAACAGGATTATTGCTGCTGATATATAAGCATGATTATTTAAGGCGATAGTTATAATAAAAACTGCATAAGCGCTTGCCGGAAGGAATAATATAAACTGAACATAACTTAAGCACGCAAAACGTTTGAAGAAACTTATGTATTCAAGGCTGGATAAAAATAATTGCTGCGGCTCTTTCATTCTTTTTATAGTATAATCAATGCATTTAAGATTATAAAGCAGCCACACAGATAAAGTAAGCAGCAAAGATGTTTGATTGTTTGTTATTAAAGTTGCAATGGAAACATGAAAAGCTTTTATATCCTGAGGCAATCCAAACAGCACATAAAACAGGAACATGAATAAGCCTGCATTCAGTTTGTAAAAATGATTTACAAGCACCTTCTGCAGTATGCTGATTACCGTTCTCATTCAACAATCGTTATGGTTTTATTGGCTGCTCTTAAAACAGAAGAAAAAGAAAGCAGATCACTGGTGAAGTGCTGGTGCGATGTTATGATAAATGAAATGCCCGCTTTTGCTTTATTATTGATAATATCACATATTGTTTCAACAGCATTTTTGTCAATGGTTATCAGCGGCTCATCCAGCAAAATCCATTTGGGACTGCCCGCAAATGCAAGTGCCAAGCTCAGCTTCTTAAGCATGCCACTTGAATAAGTTGATACAGGTTTTGTATAAACATCAAATATGTGTAATTGCTGAAGTAGTGCTTCAATATCTTTTACATTTCCCTTCTTTGCGTAGCAAAATAATTTCACTAATTCTTTAGCAGTTAAAAACGACGGATATAATGGTTCGGCTTCCGCATAATTAATATTACGTATAAATGATTGCCTTTGTTTTTTCAGGCTGAAGAGATCGTCTATAAAAATATCTCCTTCAAAAGGAAGCAGGCCTGCGATGAGTTTAAGAAAAGTAGTTTTGCCACTGCCATTTTCACCCTGTAATAATACCGTTCCGTTTTGTATAACAAGCGATGGCACATGCAGCACCATGGTTGTTGAATATTCTTTTTTAAGGCTGTTAAAACGCAGCATCAGCTAAATAAAAGAAATTCTGCATTGCAGGCAGTTGCTTCATCAATTTAAACAAATTTTTATTGCAGTTATTATCTTTTGTTTATTACACAAGCTTTAATGCTTCATCAAGATCGTTCAGCAGGTCGTCCACATTTTCAATGCCAGCAGAATAACGGATCAGCCCTTCGGGTATGCCTAATTGCTTGCGTTGTGCTTCGGTCAATTCTACATGGCTTGTTGTACGCGGCGGCCCGGCAAGTGTGCTTACCGAACCAAGACTGGCAGCGCGATGCACCAGTTTAAGTGCCGGTAAAAATTTTTGTACGCTTTTCCATCCACCATTTAATACAAAGCTCATCATACCTCCAAAACCGCGCATTTGTTTTTTGGCTATGCCGTGACCTTTATGTGTTTCAAGGCCGGGATAAAATACATCGTTTACTTTATTGTTTGCTTTAAGAAATTTCGCAATTTTTAAAGCAGATGCATTTTGTCTTTCAATTCTTAGCTCTATGGTTTTCATGCCACGGGCAATCATATATGCAGGATCAGCCTGGAGGCTTGCGCCATTTATTTCCCTGAACTGAAATACTTTTTGTACCAGTTCTTTTTTGCCTGCTATCAATCCACCCATGGCATCAGAATGTCCGCATAAATATTTTGTTGCACTATGTATAACAATATCGGCGCCCAATTGCAAAGGGTTTTGATTGATAGGCGTTGCAAATGTGTTATCAACCAAAACAACCGCCCCCACTGCTTTTGCAGCTTTGCTTAACCTTTCAATATCTATAATTTTTAATGTGGGATTGGTTGGTGTTTCAAGATACACCACATTGCAGCCTTTAGCAATAGCAGCTTCCAATGCCTCATGATCCGTTGTATCATATAACTCAACATCAACATTATATTTCGGTAAAAAATCAAGAAATAATTTGCTGGTGCCACCATAAGAATCTTTTATGGAAACCACTTTTTTGCCAGCCGTTAAAAAAGTAAATAAGGTATTGCTGATGCCTGCCATGCCGGTTGCAAATGATGTGGCGGCTTCCGCATCTTCCAGTACACGAATTTTTTCTTCCAATGCCGCAACTGTGGGATTGGTATTACGGCTATAAATATAACCGGGCTTATTGCCCTTTGAAACGTCGTACCATTCTTCAAGATCATCGTAAGCAAATGCCACGCTGTTTACAATGGGTGTTGTAGCAGCGCCTTTTACATTCACATCGCCTTCGCCCGCCCATACTGCTTTTGTTCCTTTTCTATAATTATTATCCATATCTCATTTAATTTATAAAAGCGTAAAAGATAAATAATTATTGATACCGGTATGCAATAAAAAAACCGCCTCAACTGAATGAGGCGGTTGAAAAAGAAACCCCCAAATCAAAAACGGTGCTTAAAAACCGGGATTGTTTGGCAACAGGTTGGGGTTAACATCAATTTCCTGCTGCGGAACAGGGAACAATAGTTGCTTTTCTGCAAAGGTGGCGCCGGCGGTAGTTGTATGTCCTACAAAATCATCCCAGTTACCGGTAATATCATTATGCACTTTGCGGGTGCGTATCATATCAAACCACATTTTGTTTTCAAAGCATAATTCATAATAGCGCTGCAGCCATACTTCATGTTCAAAATCTGTCTGGCTCATAGTGCCTATTGGCGCCAGTTTAGCCCTTGCCCTTATGGCGTTTACATAGGCAATGGCATTAGTGTTGGGGCCGCCTTCAGCGCGGTTGGATGCTTCTGCATACATCAGCATTACATCAGCCAAACGGTATAAAGTATAGTTTAAATCAGATTTTTTAGTATCGTTTATCGCAACAGAATCAAACCATTTGTATATATAATGATGGCTGAATACTACGGTATCTGTAGCGGGCGCTTTTCTTTTATACTTGGTGTAAAAGAATTGCCTTTCCTGCGCTCTTTTATCA
>JAEWJV010000466.1 GCA_023386395.1 Bacteroidota bacterium | reverse complement strand
TCAATATCCTGCAAGGCATTGAACAAGCGGACAGCGGCAAAATAAATATTGGCGACACAATTGTATTCGGTAATTTTTCGCAGGAGGGCCTGGTGATAAAAGAAGACATGCGGGTGATTGAATATGTAAAAACCTTTGCAGAAAGTTTTCCGCTGGCGAAAGGCGGAAGCTTAAGCGCAGCGCAGTTCTTAGAGTTGTTTTTATTTCCTCCGGAAAAACAATATACGTTTTTATCATCGTTAAGCGGTGGCGAAAAAAAGCGTTTGCAGTTATTAACGGTATTATTCCGTAATCCGAATTTCTTAATTCTTGATGAGCCTACCAACGATCTTGATTTGCCAACATTAAGTGTGCTGGAAAATTTTTTGCTTGATTATCCCGGCTGCGTTTTAATTGTATCGCACGATCGTTATTTTATGGATAAGCTGGTTGATCATTTATTTGTATTTGAAGGCGATGGCGATGTAAAAGATTTCCCGGGTAATTATACACAATACAGGTTGCAGGAAAAAGCAGTTGGCAATTTAAAGATGACGGATGATAAAAGAAAAACGGAGCAGGTTGCCAGCATTCAACAGCCAACTACCGGCAAAAAATTGAGCTATAAAGAAAAGCGTGAATTCGAATTATTGGAAAAAGAAATTCCCGAGCTTGAAGCAGAACAAAAACTGCTTACAGAAAAAATGAGCAGCAATATTAGTTTCGAAGAAATTACAACTGTAAGTGAAAGATTGCAGGAAATTAATGCTTTGCTTGAAGGAAAGGAAATGCGCTGGCTGGAATTAAGCGAATTTGCTTTATAAAATAAATGATATTGCTGACAACTCATTAAAACAAGCTGCGCTTTCATTATTAATTTTATTTTATGTTAAACAATGATGATGAAAAGAAATGATTGATGCCTTATGTATTTGGTATAATAATCGTAGGCGCCATCATAATTATATTTTTAGTCGAGTGGGTATTCAGGCTATTCTGATCTTTTAATATTAACGGCTTCATTATTTTTATAAAAAATTATCAATGGAAATTTTGGGAATTGGTTCACGTGTAAAGCATCCGTCTTTTGGAACAGGCGTAATTATTCGTTTGCATAAAAGAAACTATGATGTTTGTTTCACAGAAGCGGGGATAAAGCCTGTGTCAAAGGATTTTGAGCTTGAAATTATTGAAAGAATAGAGCCGGAATATAATGTGAGTTTTTCGGAGGCTGAAGATGCACTTATAAAAATATTACGTGAATGGAGTGATGTTACAGAAATAATTCCTTTGGGGGATAAATGGAAAAACGGCCTGATGATTTTAAAACCCGGCGATACCGCCTTAAAAGAAAAAGAAATACCTGTTGAAACATTCTTTCATAAAATTGTTATGCTGCGCGACAGGCTGCGTGTTATGGAACAACGCATTAATGCCCATAAATTATTATCCGATGAAGACAAGATAGACCTTCAGCAATACATTACCCGCATCTACGGCAGCCTCACCACTTTCAATGTGCTGTTTAAACACCAAAGCGATCAGTTTGTTGGAGAGAAAGCTTAGTAATTAAGCTATCATATTGTGAATTAGGTTGCTATGCTCTTCTAAAATTTTGCTTTGAAAACGTTTTCTGTTTGATTTCTATTTCCTGGCTTTCCCTGCGATGTGATCATTGATCTCTAAATAATTTTCTTTTCAGAAAATCAAGATAAAAACTTCTAACTTTAATGTGCTAATAATTTTGAGAGAAACACCGGATTTGTTCCCTATTGGAAATTGGTTACGACTATTTAAACAGCTTTCTTTATCACTGAAGTCTTCAATCCTTTTACTTCTATTTATTTATCATTGATTAACTAATCAATATGTTACTGCTTTTATCTACAAAACAAAGGGGAAGCTGAAAACCTTTTAAAAGAGTAAGCGCTAATCTTTTATTTATAAAAACACTCACATGAAAAAGAATTTAACACTCGCATTGGCGGTAGCTGCGTTAATGATTTGCAGCCTGCAAAATACAAACGCTCAAAACTGGAAATTTGGCGGTAATGCGTCAGCTACTGATACAACTTTGGGTACAACCAATAACCATGCACTTCGCATAATTACAAACGGGGTTGAGAAAATGCGGATTATGGCCGATGGCAAAGTTGGAATCGGAACTGTTAATCCCTCTACGATTTTTCACGTAGTGGGGAATCAGACGCTGTCAGGCAATCTTAATTTCGTTGGAGGGAACCAACTTATCCAGTTTGCAAACCCTGCCGCTTCAGCTAAACCCATGATATACATGTTTAAATCCGGTACCGCCAATAACAACCGCATGGTGTTTGCCCATTCATCAACCTATCAGGATTGGGGCTTACAATACAATGATGGTATTGACCAGTTCGATTTTCTTGGTGCAGGTTCAAGTAAGTTAGCTATCAATCTTTCTAACGGCAATATTGGGGTAGGAACAGCTACACCGGCAGCTAAATTAGATGTGGCAGGCAATCAACAACTTGCGGGTAATTTAACTTTCACTGCAGGCACACAGTCCATTCAATTTGCCAATCCCGGCACTACACCAGCGCCTATGATGTATATGTTTGCTTCAGGCACCGTTAATACTGCCCGTATGGTCATCGCCCATTCGCCCGGCTTTCCAACATGGGGCTTGCAATATTCCGATAACGGCGACCAGTTTGACTTTCTCGGTGCCGGTTCAAGCAGAATGACGGTAAATCTTTCAAATGGTAATGTTGGTATTGGAGTTACAGCGCCTGTCTATAAGCTGGAGGTATGCGGTACCATACGCGCAAAGGAAGTACGTGTAGAAACAGGTTGGTGCGACTATGTATTTGAAAAAGATTATAAACTCAGGTCAATAGATGAGCTTGAAAAGTATATAAACGATAATAAACATTTGCCTGGTATTGCGCCGGCAAGCGAAGTTGAAAAAGACGGTTTGAAAGTAGCGGAAATGAATAAGGCGATGATGGAAAAGATTGAAGAACTCACCCTGTATGTTATCCAGTTAAGTAAAGAGAACAAAAAACTGCAGGCAGATATTGAAGCATTGAAGAAATAAGTTTTATCAATCTAAAAATTATTGACATGAAAAGCTTTGTAAAATATATTACGGAAAATATCCGCCCACCGTTATTGTTGTTGCTGTTGATTATTACTGCTTCTGCGTTTGGGCAGGCGGGCACGCCGCTTAGCGCAAAACTTCAGAAAATGGCCAAAGCGGGCAGCACAAGGGAATGGATAACATTCTTCGAAGATTCTTCCATTAAACCAAGATCTATATTTAAAGATTTTAAAGCCGCTTTTGAATTATCGGATAACGACGATATGGTCATTCAAAAAGTAAAAAAAGATGAAATAAATTATTCACACTATAGATATCAGCAATACTATAAAAATCATCCTGTGGTATATGGGGAATATATTGTGCATCAGCAGCCTGATGGATTTGTAGCATCAGCGAATGGCAGGCTCGTTACCGGCTTAAAATTGGGAAACTCGCCGTCTGTTACAGAAAAACATGCATTGGATGCCGCCCTGCAATTTATGAATGCCGGTAAATATTTATGGCAGAATGCTGAGATGGAAAAAGAACTGAAACGCCAGCAAAAAGATCAAAATGCCACCTATTATCCGAAAGGAACATTAGTATATGCGCCTGTTAAATATGATGGCAGATTCAACCCCGCAGATTACAGGCTGGCGTGGCAATTCAACATTTATCCGGACCAGTCTGAAGTAATGGCAAAAAAAGTGTTTATTAATGCACTTACCGGCCAGGTTATGAGAACTGTTGATATTTCAATGGCTTGTTCAGGAGGAACCGGTACATCAGCCTTTAACGGTTCGGTAAGTGTCAATACCGAATACACAGGGAGCACCTATCGCTCACACAATGATTGCCAGTCAACAGATATATATGTTTATAACTGCAACGGTGGTTCAGCATCCAACACTTACTATACTGACCTGGATAATACCTGGGGCGCAACGGCTTTAACGCAATCTGCTGTTCAGGCAATGTGGGGTGCACAGCAAACTTATAATTATTACCTGGGCCAGCATGCACGTACAAGCTGGAATAATGCAGCAGGAGATATGATTGCGTACAACAATTCAAACCAACCAGGCCTCGGTCTTAACAATGCCTGCTGGGGTTGCACCGGCAACAGTACCATTTTTGGCGCAGGAAGCACAAGCGCTGCCACCGATGACTGGAATACAAACGATATAATGGGCCATGAGTTTACACATGGTGTTACCCAGTCTGAAGCCGGGCTGGATTATGTAAATGAATCCGGCGCTTTGAATGAATCGTTCAGCGATATTTTTGGAGAAATGGTTGAAAGCTGGTCGGAAGGCATTAATGATTACCTCGTTGGTGCAGATCGCGGCGCCATAAGAAGTTTTATTAATCCAAATGCTTATGGCGATCCGGATACATACAAGGGAACGAATTGGTATTCCGGAACCGGGGACAATGGAGGTGTGCATACAAACAGCGGTGTTCAGAATCACTGGTTTTATCTTTTGTCTGAAGGCGGAAGCGGTACCAATGATAAAGGAGAAAGTTATAATGTAATAGGTATAACGCGTTTTAAAGCGAGGCTAATTGCTTATCGCGCATTAACGGAATACCTGACATCCGGTTCACAGTATATTGATGCCAGGTACGCATCGCTGCGGGCCGCCTGGGATTTATACGGCCAATGTTCACAGGAAATAATTTCTGTTGGCGATGCCTGGCATGCCGTTGGTGTGGAATCACAATCACCTGCCTACATTCAATATGCTTATGGCAATTATCCTGCAAGCGGAACATGGGTGCAGGCAATCAGCACAACTTATGGAGGCGGCAGTTCTGCAACCACCATTACACCAGGCAGTACTATCACCTATTTTACAGCAAGGGATAAAGTAATCCTGCTGCCTGGTTTTACGGCTCAAAACGGTTCCAGTTTTGTTGCTTATCTCGAGCCATGTTCTGCTACAAGATGGGCTATGCCAGAAGAGGTAATAATGAGTGATGCTGAAAAAGGGTTAAGAAATCCTGTTGCTTTGAAGGCTGATACTTTAGTTGCTCCTAACGCAGCTATGGCAAATACTTTAACTAATCAAAGTATAAATATTGCACCTAACCCGTTTGCACAGTCGTTTACATTAACCATAAATGCGAAAGGCGACGGGAAGGCTGATATAACGGTTTACAATTCATTTGGTGCAAAGGTGCTGCAGCGGGCTGGCGTTAACCTTATTAAAGGCAGCAACAGATTGGTACTTGACGGTTCCAGGCTTGCTTCAGGAGTGTATATGCTTGAAGTAAACTTTGGTAATTCAAAACTTGTGAAGAAGATAATTAAGAGCAATTAGTAAAATTAATTGACGGATATTCAAGCTTTCCAAGATTAAAACTGATTCCCTTTAATAACAGGGGATCAGTTTTTTTATGGCATTAGTTTATCTTTTATTTCGCGCCAGGTTATGAGATGAATATTATTTTCAGCTAATAACTGCCTGCACGTTTCGCTGGAAAAGAAATTAAAATCTTCCTGTCGCCACGCTGCCCCATAATCAGGATGGTTCATAGTTATGGCTTTCATTTCATCGTCATCGTAAGCAGCATGAAACAAAATGCAGTTAAGGCCGGCATGCAGGTTGTTCAATATCTGCGTATAATAAGCATCCATGCCCTGCTGCCTGTTGGCAGGAAAAGCCATATACACATTATCTGTCAGCACATCTTTGTCTGTAATCAAATCACTTATATCTACCTGGTAAACCAATTTAAAAGCGGCTGTGTTTAAAAGACATGGCAATTTATATTCATGCGCGAGTTTCAGGTATATTTTTAAAAAATCTTTATTGAAAAAACAACTGCCCATGTGAGAATCAAGGTGCGAGGGACGAATGCCGGAATGAATTGCTTTTTCAATCTGGGCCCGTAACTCTGTTTCAACTTCAGTAAGCACGGCTAACTTGCCAAGGCTGTCTAAATCGTTATAAAAATAACCGTTCGTATTCAGCAAACTTTTGGTTTTGTCATTACCGGCAACAGCGCCCCATTTATAATATTGCCACTCACTTGTAAGCGTAAGATGAATGCCTATATCTGCACTGGGATGTTCTACTGCATAAGCAGCTATCTCAGAAAACCAGGGTGCAGGAGTGATGATGCTTCCCGAGCTTATTAAACCCTTTTCCAGCAAGTAAATACTTGCAGAATCTTCTGAATGAGACAAGCCCAGGTCATCTGCATGTAGTATTAACAGCTTTGCATCTTTTGAATAGCCTAATTTTTCCTGTATGGTTTGCTGCGCAGTTACATTCAGGCATAATAATACCAACGGGATGATTAAATAAAAACGATTTTTCATAACATGAAGTTATACATATAACGTATTATTTCAATTTGGTTAAGAATGGATCATACTGGCGTTTCAGGAATCGCTTAATTCATTTGATAGGGCCAGGCTGGTAGCTGTTGATGGCATTTTTTTGTTGACCTAGGTTTCTAATCTTCTTTACCAGTTTCACCTTTTGTTCTTTCCCACTCTTTCGCAGCAAGCACCATTCTTATCTCGCCAAAACTTATGTTATCGCCCAGTTTTTCTTTTATGGATGTAATGGGAGCACCGTTTTCCAAATGTTCTATGTGCGGCTCTATCAAAGCAATTTTTTCCCGTTCTACCAGTTCATGAATTAATATCATGCCACGCTTAATATAAAACACAAGATGGCCTTCAACTGTTCCAATAGCAAGGTTGCGCAGCTTAGCTATTTCTTCAACAGAATTTCCGTCCCTGAACAATGTATAACTTGCGTTTTTAGTATCTTCTTTTGCCGTTTCAGATTTCTGCTTGCGTTCTTTTTTTGGTTGTTTGTCAGCAACAGACGAAGTAAGATTATGTTCAGCGCAGTATTCCTTAATTACCTCTAAAAAAAGAGAGCCATATTGTTTTGCTTTTGCCTGGCCAAAACCTTTTATCTTAACGATCTCATCTAAATTTTGTGGAAGATATAAAGCCATCTCATCAATGGTTGTGCTGTTGGCCACATAATAAATAGGCAGGTTCTTCTGCTCGCATAATTTGTTTCTTAATTCCCTTAATCTTTTATGCAGTTCGGGATGAGGTGTTTCTGTTTTTTGTTCCGATGCAGTTGCATAAGCGTTTACATAAAACGGCGGTGCAACAAAATCCTTTTTAAAAGAATAATACCGGTTAACAGAAAAAGTTTCAATGCACGATTGGAGCATGTGTTTTTTTTCTGCAAGCAATACAAAAACTTCTTTCAGGTTATCGTTGTAAGCTTTTGCATGCATTTTACTATCGGTGCTGGCCGGAGATTGCCTTAGTGTTTCTATTAATTCATCAAGTTGCTTTATAAAATAATCAGCGGCTGAATGCAGCCTTTGCTGAATAGTATTATTTTCTTCAGGCAATTCATTTGTTATGAAAAGCTTATTTAGTTGCAGCTTGAATTTATCGGCAACGGTTTGCAATTCATTTAAGGCTTTTTCAATTTCATCTAACCAAAGCAGCAATTCCGCGTTATAAGCAGCATTGTTATCTTTCACAACCTTGTTTAATGCATTGCATTGTTTTATAGTTACCGTGAAATCATATAACGTTAATAATAAGTTTTGTTGGTATATTTTTTTGGATTGATATAATTG